>JBDNFN010000281.1:0-3811 GCA_041689795.1 Fuerstiella sp.
CGTTGTAGTTTTTTGACGCTATGGCGTCTTTTTCTGTTCGACTTTGCAAGGTCAGACCGCATTAGCCTCGGCGGGAGGTTTTTTTTGGCGGATCAGCAAATTTCCATTTGACAGGCCGTGGATATGTTCCACGCATTGCCAGCCTTTGCGAAACGAAGACGCTGAGGGTAGTATGCAACGGCCCGTAAGTTGTCTTTTTGTTTAAAAGCTTGGCGATACCCCCAAACGTGGACAAACTCAGCCTGACAGAACGTGAGATCTGCTCCAAGATCATCACGCCGAAGCTGCAGCAGTCGGGCTGGGACCTGCAAACGCAGATTCGGGAAGAGCTCACCGGACAGACGCCTGGTCGAGTTGAAGTGCGTGGATCCCGTACCCGAAGGCGAAAGGGCAAACGAGCCGACTACGTGCTGGAAATCAAGCCCGGAATTCCCGTTGCGGTCATCGAAGCCAAGAAGAATAAGTTTTCGGTCGGCCACGGCATGCCTCAGGCTCTGGGTTACAGCGAAATGTTTCAGGTTCCGTTCGCCTTCAGTTCCAACGGCGATGGGTTTCTGTTTCACGACAAGACCACGCCCGGCGGCCCCACCGAAACAAATCTGACGCTCGACCAATTCCCTTCCCCCGCGGACCTGTGGCACAAATACTGTGCCTGGCGTGGGATTGCAGACGCTGTTCGGCCGATCGTTGAATTCGATTACCACAACGACGGCAGCGGCAAAGGGCCGCGGTACTATCAAAAAAACGCCATCAATCGCACGATCGAAGCCATCGCCAACGGACAGAACCGCATCCTGCTGGTGATGGCCACCGGAACGGGGAAGACCTACACCGCGTTTCAGATCATCTGGAGGCTGTGGAAGTCCGGCACAAAGAAGCGAATTCTGTTTCTGGCCGATCGCAATATTTTGGTCGACCAAACTATGGTCAACGACTTTAAGCCGTTCAAAGGTGCGATGGCAAAGCTGAGTACTCGCTCGAAGACAATTGAAAAGGACGACGGCACAGAAGAAACGATCCCCACCGCCATCCACGGGAAAAAGCGACAGGTCGATACGTCCTACGAAATCTACATGTCGCTGTATCAGGCAATTACCGGTCCGGAAGAACGGCAGAAGATCTTCAAGTCAATGTCTCGTGATTTCTTCGACCTGATCATCATTGACGAATGCCATCGAGGTAGCGCGGCGGAAGACTCCGCATGGCGTGAAATCCTGGAATACTTTTCGGCCGCCACGCACATCGGTTTAACAGCTACACCAAAGGAAACGGAATACGTTTCCAACATCAATTACTTTGGCGATCCGGTCTACCAGTACACGCTGAAACAGGGCATCGACGACGGCTTTCTGGCACCCTACAAGGTTGTCCGCATCGACTTCGACAAGGACCTGGAAGGCTGGCGGCCGACTCCCGGGCAGACGGACAGACACGGCAACGTCGTTGAAGACCGCATCTACAATCAGAAGGACATCGACCGTAACATCGTCTTCGACAAACGGACGGAACTGGTTGCTGCCAAGATCACCGAGTTTCTGAAGGGCACGGACCGTTTCGCCAAGACAATCGTCTTCTGTGAAGACATCGAACACGCTGAACGCATGCGTCAGGCTCTGGTAAACGCCAACAGTGATCTGGTTGCCGAACATCCCCGCTATGTTGTTCGCATCACGGGCGACAATACGGAAGGCAAGAAGGAGCTCGACAACTTCATCAATCCGGAAGATCGTTTTCCGGTCATCGCTACCACGTCGAAACTCATGACCACCGGAGTCGACGCGAAAACCTGCAAGCTGATTGTGCTGGACCAGCGCATCCAGTCCATGACCGAATTCAAACAGATCATCGGTCGAGGAACTCGTATCGACGAAGACCACGGTAAACGGTTCTTCACCATCATGGACTTCAAGAAGGCGACCGAGCTATTTGCCGATCCGGAATTCGACGGCGATCCCGTGCAGATTTACGTGCCGGATCCAGGCGATTCCCCGGTACCTCCCGAAGATCCGGAAGACACCATCACCGATGACGACGATACCGTCACGGAACCCGAAGTCGATAGCGACGGGGAATTCACGGAAGGCGGGTTTCAAGGCGACGGTTGGACCGACGACGGCGTTGGCACCGCCATCACGGGCACAGGCAAACGAGAAAAAGTCTACATCGACGATGTTGAAGTCTCAGTCGTCGGCGAACGAGTCCAATACATGGACGGCGACGGCAAGCTGGTCACCGAATCCATCAAAGACTTCAGCCGCAAAGGTATCCTTAAGGAATACAGTACGCTGGACGAATTCCTGAAGCACTGGAACGACGCAGAACGCAAACAGGCGATTGTCGAGGAACTTGAAAACGAAGGCGTCTTCTTTGACGAACTGCAGAAGATCGTCGGAGCAGACTATGGTCCGTTCGATCTGATCTGCCACGTCGCCTTTGATCAGCCGCCCCTGAGTCGCAAGGAACGTGCGGAAAACGTCAAAAAGCGAAACTACTTCACAAAGTACGGCGACGAAGCTCGAGCCGTTCTGCAGGCTCTGCTGAACAAGTATGCAGACGAAGGCGTCGACGACATTGAAAGCATGGAAGTGCTGAAAGTTCAGCCGCTGTCCAGCTTTGGCACTCCAATTGAAATTGTCAAGTTGTTTGGTGGTAAGCAGGACTATCTGCGAGCCCTCAAAGATCTTGAAGCAGCGCTTTACACGGAAGTAGGTTAGCCGATGCCGATCTTTCGTTACACGCGAGACGCCATCCAGCCGATTGCTGAGGCCACGTTTTCTGACCTTGGAATCACGGAGCGCGCGGACCTGCAGCGACTGCTGCGAGACCAGATTGAAATCGTGGCTCCCGACACACTGGTGATTGCCGAAGAGTTCGGCCACTGGGACGACAGCCGGCGACGTATCGACCTGCTCGCGATCGACCGCGATGCTAATCTGGTCGTGATTGAGTTGAAACGCACGGAAGACGGCGGGCATATGGAATTGCAGGCCCTGAGGTATGCGGCCATGGTATCGACATTGACGTTCAGACAGGCTGTCGGAGTGTTCGGCGATTACTTGAGACGCCGCACTGATGGCCGGGCACCGGAACAGACCATTCTGGACTTCCTCGGATGGGAAGAAGCACAGGAAGAAGACTTCGCCACGGACGTGCGGATCGTTCTGGTCTCAGCCGAATTTTCCCGAGAAATCACAACGGCCGTCCTGTGGCTGAATGATCACAACCTCGACATCCGCTGCGTCCGCATCAAACCCTACGGCGATCCGCAGAACATGCTGCTCGACGTGCAGCAAATCGTTCCCCTTCCGGAAGCCCAGGATTATCAGGTTCGCGTCAGAGAACGCCACCAACGCGAACGTGCAAGTCGCCGGGCGTCCCGTGACTACGCTCGATTCGATGTCACAGTCGGCGGCACTGTTCTCCGAAACCTGCCGAAACGTCGTGCAGTATTCACCGTCGTTCAAGGCCTTTGCTCAGCAGGCAACAGTCCTGCTTACATCAGCGAAGTCCTGAGTTGGCGGAAGAAGCTGTTCCTGAGTGTGGAAGGATGTGTGGACGCGGCCACATTCGCGACGCTCGCTCAGTTGTCGCCACCGTTCGACTCCATCCGCTGGTTCTGCGAAGACGACGAATTATTTCAAGCTGACGGCAAGACTTACGCGCTCACTAACGTAAATAATCGCTGCAGTGGTGAACGGCGCGCGAGGGGGCGTTGTCGGCTTTCACCGATTGAGTCGCCGGGTGTCGGGGTTCGAGAACGTGGCTCGGGTGGGAGCGAAAACGGCCTGGCCAGTTATGGCATCACCAACGA
>JBDNFN010000282.1:0-23450 GCA_041689795.1 Fuerstiella sp.
GGCAAAAACAGTTCGATCCGGCAACCGTGGTTCACGAACGATTCAACGTCGCACGTCCGGAGGAACTTTCGATCCGGGAGGCCAGCACGTTGATCGACGAGCTCAACACTGCACAGCTTGCCGGAACAAGTTGACCCGCGATCATCGTCGAACCCATCAACGACCGCTACCGGTCACGGATAGACACCGGCAACGCAATCTTCTGCTGCGTCGATTTGATCTCCGCAAGAACCGCCATCTGGCGAACCATCGGACGCGATCTCGGAACCCGCCATGATTTCTGGTGTGACGCACGAATGCTTGGAGAAACCCTCCGAGTCCTCACCGTCACCCCGGAATCAGGCAACGAGCACTACAGCTCAACCCTGTTCCGTCCGTCCGAAGCCCAACGTGGCACCTGCACCTCCCGCAGCACCATCTACGCCGCCAGCATCGCCGCCGGCCTGATGCTGCACCAGTTCACTCGATGGCTGCGGGGGATTCCCACGGAGTCAGACATCCTCACGAATCTGCTGAGCTTGGAAATCAGTGTCGGCGGTGAGTTGTAATCTGCAAAGCGGCGACAACTTCATTTCGACCTGCCTCACAGCCACGTCGCACCTGCGTGCGGCGTGGCTGCCGGGGCTTTTCATTAGCGACCAAGCTCTTACTACCGCGTTCAACTCGCTCCAGTCGTCGAAGCGGACTCCACGTCCGAGCACTCTATGCCTGTCGAGTTGCCTTTTACAGAGGGTCGACTTCAATCGGCGTCATAATTTAGTAATGGAGAGTCTTAGCTTTTCTGAGCGCGGAACAGGATGCGTTTTTTATGACTGTACGAAGCGGCAGCCAATGCCTGCGCGTGGTATGTACTAAAACTTTCAGACGCGTATTTTTGGTTTCGTTAGAACCAAGATCCACCTGCCCCGTGATTCTGCCTAGAGTCACGGGGCGATTTCGTTGGCATGTTCCACGTCTTTAAAAAGGAAATAGGAATGATTGTTGTTGTGATTGTGGCCGGTAGCAGGACGGCTGTGTTCTTGACTCTCGGCTGTGCGTACCAACCAACCAACCAACCAACCAACCGAATGCTTACAAGTTCATGGAGCCTCTGTGATTGAGACGGCTTGTGGCATTTTTGTGGCACTTCGTGCTTCGGACTTATGGCAAATCACATGTGCACCCAGTTGACGAAATCCGATTTCGCACTACTATTTCAGCGTCTGCCGCACACGAGACACCGCATCAAATGGCCGGTCAGAGAATCCCCCTCTCTCCGCTTTTGAGTTATGACTGAAACGCTAAGTCGTGGTTTTGCCACTACTTAGCGTTTCTTTTTTTGCGCCGACACAAAATCGGACCGCTCAACAAACGAATCAGGTGACACACTGTCACTCATCGCAAGCGACAAACAGCAATGGAATTCGCTGTTCGTCGACATTGCACGCCGGCCAGCAGAGTGGCTGCTGAGGGCCGACGAACGGTGGCGTCAATCACAGCGATTTAAGATAACGTAAAGTGGCGCGGGGCCAACCGCACCTTTACCATCAGCGTCGGTATCGCTGTACAGTTAACAAACAACAACGGCGATGGAACAATTAGAGTTCTGCAACAATCATATGCCTGACCTGACTCTGTAATGACTTGAGTGCATGCACTTCAATCTGACGAACACGCTCTTTGGAAACTCCAAACCTGGCTCCAACGTCTTTTAATGTCATCGGAGAATCGTTGACTTTCAAACCGAAGCGAAGTCGCAGGATTGATTGAGACCGCTGATCCAGTGTGTCCAGCAACTCGGTCACTGTGGCGGCGGCAGCCTTGTGCCGCAACTCCTCAGCGGTTGCGCTTTCACGGTCTTCCGGAAAATCCGTCATCCGTTCATTTTCAGTCGGAGTAAATCGGCGCGAATCGCGATGACTCCGTTTACCGTAGGTTTGCAACGATCGTTTAATAGCCCACGTGGCATATGTAGAAAATCGAAATCCACGAGAATAGTCGAAGCCTTTGACGGCTCGCATCAGGGCAGTATTACCTTCGCTGATGCCATCCCATACGGGAATGCCATGACGCTCCGCTTTGATGGCCAACGGAATCACAAGCCTCAGATTGTGTTCCACGACGTAATGAAAGTCCTCTGTGGCCAGCAGTATGTCGTCTTCAATCCGCTTCAGCTTGCTGGCAGAAGGGCGAGTCTTGCTTAGTGTTAGACGATTCTTTTCAGCTCGCCATTTCAGAAAATTCATGCGCCGAAAATAGTACCGTTCCTCCTCGGCTGTCAATAACGGCAAACGGCAGGCGTCGCCGAGATACGCTCCAAATTCGTTCTTACTGGGACGAATGTTGCGTTTCGGAAGTGCGATTGGGGGTGCGGCAAGCATCACTTTCTGAGCATTTGGCTTTTCAAAATCGTCTGCAGCAATGAACTCAATCGGCGTTTCAGTAAGTCGCCGCAGATCTGCCAGTTGGGTAGCAATCATTATTATCTCCTGGTGTTGGTCGGAATTTTTTGAAGGATTGCGTCCGTAGAAATACAAGATATCGTTAACACCAGAAAACGGAGTGAACGTAGAAATGAACTCTCTCTGCCCTCAGTGCATTCTTCATTGACTATGGTTATTCCGCCCCGCAACAAGAGAGAGCGGGGCGGAATCGTCGTAGATCATTAGCCTTTCACAACAACAAACCGAGACGACTGGCCAGTTCGAACAAGCATCAAAACACCGTCCTTTACGGAAGCGGCCTGAATGGCAGAACGAAATTCGTCCATGTTCTTCACAATGAAGCGTCCGACTTTGGTTATTACCATGCCTTCGCTGAGGCCAGCTTTCTCAGAAATGCTCCCGGACTTGATTCCGGTGATCATCACCCCATCAGCATCTTCCATGCCAAGTTGCTTGGCGACATCCTCCGTCAGGTCTGATAGCTGGAGTCCAAGGTCGCTGAATTCAGATTCCGACGAACTTCCCATTCGTGACTCACCGGCAGAAATCAGATTGGCGGGCATCGCCTGTACACTCACTGACAGTGACATAGTTTTGCCATCACGAATCACGACAACATTATGAACGTCCGACACCGAGGCTCGTTCTACGCGCCCCTGCAGATCGCTGGGCTTGCTGATCGCGACTCCGTCAAATTCCACAATCACGTCGCCACTTTGCAGACCGGACTTTGCTGCCGGACTGCCTTCCCGAACGTCTGTCACAACAGCACCTTTGACTGTGTTCAGGCCCAGTTGCTTCGACAAGGTGTTGTCGATTGACTGAATGCCGACTCCCAGAAATGCTCGTTGAACAGTTCCATGAGCCATCAGTTCGTCGCCTACCCAGCGAGCCAGATTCACCGGAATCGCAAATCCAATTCCCTGACATCCTCCACTTGTGCTGGAAATTGCGGTATTTATTCCGACAACGTCCCCGTTTAGATTCACCAAAGGTCCGCCGCTGTTGCCGGGGTTAATCGCCGCGTCAGTCTGCAGAAACTCTTCTCGATCTGTAATGCCGATGCCGCGTGACTTCGCACTGATGATTCCCGCCGTAACAGTTTCATCAAGTCCGAACGGTGCTCCGACCGCGATAACCCAGTCGCCTATTTCCAATTCGTCACTATTTCCAATCGAAGCAACAGGCAGGCTGGTTGCGGATTCGATTCGAACCACGGCAATATCTGTTTTAGGATCGGTCTTCCATTCCTTCGCTTCGAACTCTCGTCCGTCATGTAGCTTCACCAACAGCTTGTCAGCACCTTTCACCACATGGTTGTTAGTTAGGATAATTCCAGACGAATCAATAATAACTCCCGACCCCATTCCCGATCGCTCACGTCCTTCAGGTGCTTCAAGATTTCCCTCGGGCAGACCTTCAAAAAAGCGTTTGAACATAGGGTTATTGCGAAGCTCTTCAGGAATATTACCTCCCTGCAAATCACCTCGGGACGGCGACGTGCTGGCGGTTGATCGAATGGTTACTACCGATGGCAACACCTTTTCAGATGCGCTGCGAAAGGCTCCCGACAAAGACTTTGCGTAGCTTTGGGATGCGGCTTCATTTTCCACGGTGGTCGTTGAGACCGCTGTCGTCTTCCAATTGATTGAAGATTCCGCCGTGACCCGACCACCTTCGTGATTGAACGCGGTCGCTCCAACACCGATTGCTGACAGCACCAATCCTGCTGCCAGCCACTTGAATGATATACGTTTCATGGTGGCTGTCTCCCAAATCAACGGTTATCCGGTTGTTCGAACCGCTCGGCACATGCCAAGCCCTGGAGTTCGAAAACCGTCGCTGAACGGATATAGACATAGGCATACTTTGTGCCAACGCGACATATCGCTGTAAGACATTAAATCGCAGCATGTTAGGCATTTATGGTGGCCATTTAACGTGCTGTGGCAGAAGTCCCCGCACCGGTTTGCTCGCTAGGTCGGTTAACCCTGAATGCCATCGGACTGACCAGCGTTTTCAAGCGTGCACAAAGCAATCGGGCATTTTGCCCCACGGGGAAAAATGCCCCCTACAGGCGACTCCAGCATTGAACATTCGTCAGACGATCTCGCAGCGGCATTCTGATACTTCAGGGCCATTGATTCCTGTTGCGAAAAATATTCAGAGACAAGCTTAACTTTACCCGAAGGAACGCCATTGATCATTTTCGAATGCGCGAACTGGACATTGAATTGCCATCGTGACACTTCTGTTGCCAGTTGTTTTCATTTGAACTTCGCAGGCCGCAAACGCAGACAGGAATTCATCACAAATCTGGCCTGTCCAGTTGGCAAAATCTATTTCGTGTATTTGGCACGCGGAGTGCCTTACATAGTGTTGCGTGACGCAAAGATAAAAATACGGAAGTCCTGTTTGACTTCCCATTGCGTCTCGGGAGCTTTGCGAGAAGGCGACAATCATGCGTAAATTCATCGTTTCATTGATGTTGGTTTCCGGTTTCGTGACGATTGCTGTGGCGTCGGCGAATGCATCGCCACACTTTGGACGCATAGCGTTCGTAAATCACCAATCGCCATCCACTTCTCAACATGCTCGATAACACGTCGTGATCGCTGACGGCAGCAAAGGTCATCACGGCCCCCAAGCTGACAGTTGCCTGGCAGGCAGCGAAACGGTGGTGGCAAGCGGAAGTACTGGTCGATCAACTCATCGCGTTTAGAATTGGCTTACGTTGGTTCTGAACGCGTTTTCGTTTTCCAGCTTGCGGCCAGAGACTTTTTTTCACCGGAAACATGCTCGGGGCGAATGCGCCGCGAAACCAATGTTCATTCCTTAATCACCACCATCGACGACCTTGTCGACGACGATGCCGTACAGTCGGCACTTGGTTCTAAGAGTCGCCCGAGACATTCCCAACAATTTCGCGGCACGAACCTGATTCCCATCGGCGATTTGCAAAACTCTGGGGATCACCTGCCGCTCCATCACTTGCTGAGCATCGTCGTAAATAGATTCGCTTTTGGCCAGCAGTCTGTCTCTGATAAATTCGGGCCAGTTCGTCGTGTCCTGAGCATGATGCGATGTTGCGGCAGGCAAAACCGCGACAGCCGTTTCCGATGCGATTGGCCTTGGAACTGCGCCCACATGATGTACTCGAACCGAATCCGGCAGGAATGCCGGCACAAGCACTGGCCCGGTAGCTTCCAGCAACGCGTGTTTGATAACGCTTTGCAGCTCGCGAACATTTCCCGGCCAACGATATTGCTTCAGTAGCTGAATACTTTCGGTGGCCAGTCCTATGACGTCTTTCCCAAGTTCCTTCGAGAACTGCCGACAGAAGTGTTCGGCCAGCAGACCGATATCATCCCCGCGTTCGCGCAACGGTGGAAGATTGATCGTATAGACGTTGAGTCGATAGAACAGATCACCACGGAACTCGCTGGTTTCCATCATTGCCTGCAGATCACGATTTGTCGCTGTAATCAATCGCACGTCTGTTCGAATCGTCTCGTTTCCGCCGACGCGTTCAAACTGTTGATCCTGCAAAACACGCAGCACCTTCGTTTGCATCAGCGGAGTCATGTCGCCAATTTCGTCCATGAACAGTGTTCCACCGGAACATTGTTCGAACTTGCCCACACGCTTGCGATCGGCCCCGCTGAAGGATCCTTTTTCATGGCCGAACAATTCGCTTTCCAGAAGGTTCTCGGGTATCGCCGCGCAGTTAATCGCTAAGAACGGCCTGACGGATCGCTGGCCGTACTGATAGATCGCTCGTGCGATTACTTCCTTGCCGGTTCCGCTTTCGCCAAGAATCAGCACTGTTACATCCTGCGACGCTACTCGGCCGATAGCGCGGTAGACTTCCTGCATGGCCGGACAATTGCCGATCAACAGATCGCCGCTGGTGTCGGGCGTCTGGTCCGAAGGCAATGTTGCTGGAGTTCGCATGAGCCGACTTGTTTCCGCAGCTGATTCAACAAGCGGAATCAACGTGTCAGGATCAAGTGGTTTCAAAATGTACTCAAACGCGCCAGCGCGCATTGCATCAATCGCAGTTCCTGCCGTGCCGTGTCCAGTCATCAGAATTACGGGCACACGAGCATCAGTCTTATGAAACTGGTGGAACAGTTCCAGCCCGGACAGATCGGGCAGACGAATGTCCGACAGAACAACGTCGGGCGGGTTTGCGTGAAACAATTCCATCGCCGCCGCCGCGGTGCCAGCCGTTATTACTTCGTAATCGGGTTGAGGAAACGCGTAGCGAAAGCTATCCAGAATCAGTGGTTCGTCGTCAACAACAAGAATTCGTATCATGCTTAAGTAGATTTCCTCAACACATTATTAATCGTTTGCAGCAACTGTTCGTCGCTGTAAGGCTTTGCCAGAAAACCATCGCTGCCTTCCAGACTTCCCTTGCCGTGTTCCGGCCGTTTCAGTCCGCTACTGGCGATGATTTTCATATCCTGACAAATTGAACGCAGAGCCTTCATCGTTTCCGGCCCATCAATTTCCGGCATCATCATATCGACGATCACCAGATCAATTTCTGCGTGCAGTCGTTCGAATAATGAAATGGCAGCAGCTCCGCCAGCCGCCGTGATGGCTTTGTAACCGTAAGATTCAAGCGTTGCCTGAGCCATGTGCAGAATAGATTCCTCATCATCCACCAACAGAATCTGTTGCCCTTGTCCTTCTGGAAGACTTTCGGTCTGCGCAATCAGGTTCAGATCAGCTTCGGCCCGCTGTGCCGGCAAGTAGATAGTGAACTTCGTTCCTTTGCCGGATTCACTGTAGACGAACACGTTTCCGTGGTGACTTTTGACGATTCCCATACAGGTCGCCAGCCCCAATCCAGTGCCTTTCCCTTGATCTTTCGTCGTAAAGAACGGGTCGAAAATTTTCTCAATCAGGTCCGCTGGAATGCCGGTACCTGTATCGACGACGGCCACGCGGATGTACGATCCAGTCGGCAAGCCAAGGCTGGACGCGTTTTCTCTAAGAGTTACGTTGTCCGCCTGAAACGTTAGTATTCCGCCGTCCGGCATGGCATCGCGAGCATTAATCGCAAGGTTCATCAACACCTGCGACAGTTCTGTGGCGTCACCCAGAATAGGGTGTAACCCGTCTGCGATCTCCGTGTTGATGGAAATTTTTTGAGTCAGCGTGTGTCGCAGAATTCCGCAGGCCTCGTGAATCAGATCCTTCATATTCACAACGTCGCGTGGGCCCGATGTTCCACCGGCAAACGAGAGCAACTGCCGAATCATGCCAGCCCCGCGTTCGGCGCTGGAACTTATCGTGTCCAACAATCCCGATCGTTGTTCTTCAGTGGCCTGGCGACGCAGAAGCTTGGCTCCCATGGTAATTGGAGTCAGAACGTTGTTCAGGTCGTGAGCAATCCCGCTGGTCAAAGTTCCTATACTCTCAAGTCGCTGCGAACGCCGCTCCATCTGTTCGCGACGCTTTTCTTCCGTGATGTCAATGTCGATCACCAACTGTGATGTCGGTTCACCAGCGTTATTAACGATTAGCGATCGACGCGATTCAATCACAAGTTCGCGACCATCTCTGGTTTTATTTTCCCTCTCACCAATCCACACTCCATCAGCCAGAAGCTTTCCGAGAATCTCTGCTTCGTCTTCGATCGAAGATCTTCGCAGTAATGGGGCTCCCAGCTTTCCAATGGCTTCCGATGCCTCCCAGCCATACAGCTTCTGAGCGCCATCGTTCCATGTTTGAATGCGTCCATCCAGGTCGCGCACATGTATGGCATCGCGAATTCGAGACAGAATGGCTGTTTGTTCTCGAAGGCGAGTGCGCCCGGTTTCGCGTTCCGTGACGTCTCTGACGATAACGGTAAACAAGGGATGCCCGTCAACGAGAGTTCGCGAGACAACAGCTTCTGCGGGAAACTCGGTCCCATCTGCTTTCAGGCCAAAGATGATGCCTCCATCTCGGACGTCATTGCGAGGCGAAGCACTAGGGATTGTGGCATCCATTAATGGATCGATGTCGGCATAGAAGCGATCAGGAATCAGACAATGAAACGGCTGGCCCACAAGTTCGCGTTCACGCCGCTGAAACAGATCCTCGGCAATCGGATTCAACATCGCGACGTGGTTTTCGTGGTCGACGGCAACCACAGCGTCCATTGATGCGTCGATGACAGCCTGCAGACGCAATCGTTCGGTCTGCAGCTTCGTGGCGGCTAGATTCCGCTCTGCGCGTTCCATGTTCGTAAAAGCAGCTGCTGCCAAAAACGTGCCCAGCGTCATCATCAGACCGACACTAATTACCACAAGATGCTGAGTTGCCAGCAAACCAGCAAGATGCTGCAGTCGGTCCATTTCCGCTTCCCGAACACTCAGCATTTCTCCAGTAGTTACTCGAAACCGGTCCATGATCAGCCGGCCGCGATCGGTGATCATCATTTCTTTGGCCTTGTGAAAGGCTTCTGCTTCAGCACCAATTCGTCGAACAGCAATGGTGGCTTCCATCTCGGCTCGCTTTTCTACAATCAACGCCTGCAGTTCAATGAAGCCGGCGCGACTAATCTCTCCAGCATCGCGATAGTGCGCGAGAGTTGCCAAATGCTCTTCTGCCTTGTTAATCCCAATGTGATAAGGGTCAAGGTATTTTTCATCACCAGCAATCAAAAAGCCGCGTTCGCCCGTTTCGGCATCTTTGATGGCAGCCAGCACATCCCGGATGGCCTGATGCACCTGAAAATTGTGAAAAATTTCGTCGCTTGTCTGAGCTGCATTCCACGCCGTGCGTGCTCCCACCGCAAACAACACTACGACTGCCAGAGCCGAAATGATCAACACAGAATTGACCCAGTTGAAGTAACGAGCAGGTTTGGGCATTAACGCTCCTGAAAGCAAGTGGCCGCCGAGAATGTCCGGAACGCCACAAATAATTCCAGGCGGTAGATTCACGAACCTGCGTATTATGTTCGCTGAACGCTCTCCGACCAGCAGGTCGGCACAGGAAATGCTAAACGGACTTAATTACCGCAGGCTGGATTGCCTAACGAACAGCCGGAAACAGGCTGCGGGAGTTTTTCACGACGACACCTTCGGCTTAGCCATCATGATTTTTCCCTTCATGCCCACCCAAAGCATAAATGAGGCGTTTCAGGCCGCAAAGGATCAATGGCAGACCTGCGACTGGCCCATGGAATTCGGGACGTTGCAACTGAACGTCACAGACCTGCGTTCCTTTCACGCAGAACGGCTGAGCCGCGCAACCAGCGGAGATGAATCACGTGAATGGCAAAAAGCAACAGATTGGCTGCGAAAGATCGAAGCGGATGCTGCCATTGCTCAGCAACTGGCAAGTCAGGCTCTGGAAGCCTGCGCGGCTGGCTTGCGATCGCCAGCCAGCGAACTCATCGCAAAGGCCTGTCAGATCGAAGCGGTGTGGCATTCCGAGCTCGTTTGGGGCTCGCTGCAACAGGCGATTCTCCAGAGCTTCGATGACAACGCGGCCTGCGAATCCTGACGTAAATCCTGGGAGTTGGATAAGCCTGAGTGGCACAAAAGCTTCCAGCTTGAACAGCAATCGACCAACGGGTATCTGCCCCGCTTGAAAGACTTGTTCTGTGGTAGACTCAGTTTCTTCACCCAAACGAATCTACAAGAAAAATTGCCGTCTTCACGCGGCACAAACAGAAAGGTCTGGTACAAAACCTGCACAAGGTCTATGCCTGTGCATGTACCCTCTGCGGAATCGTCAAATGCTTGTGCTGTCTCGAAAAGTCAACGAAGTCATCCAAATTGGTGACAACATTGAAGTGCAGATACTTCAGATCAAAGGAAGCATTGTTCGCCTGGGAATCACGGCCCCTCGAGACATTTCTGTCGTTAGACCCAGAATTTCTAAACACGAAACCACCGCTGTTACGGATCTTGGTGACACGACCAATTGCGATCCCGCCCAGCCACCTTCGCAACAGCTAACCTCACAGAAGTTCGATGAATCTGCCAGGCAATCGCCAAAACGCCCTCGAATTCAAAAGCCGCTGCAACGGAACCGGGAGATCGACCAAATGACGATTCAAAGATCCGGCGCCGAACCAAATGGATCCGTGAGCGAGATGTAATTTCCTGTAAATCGACTTTAGAAAATGCACTGTTCCTGTGCGCAATCGAAACAATTATTGAGCTTGCTGATTGGCATGAATACACCTGCCACAAATCAAAACCGTAGAAAGTCGGTATCCATGGTGCGATTGGTTTTGATCGCCATCATTTGCCTGGCAGTGGTTCTGGCTGTCATCTGGGTCAGCATTGTTTAAGTGTTGCAACGCATCACGCATGCGCTCGAAACGGGGCTATGTTTCTTCCCCAAAGGCCAGCTCCGGAAGAATTTCAGCGGCAACTGGACTGATCGAGGTGTCTCAATCTAAAACGACTCAGAACGCTGGTTGAGAATCGCTGCGAATGTGCCTCAAATTCCGCTGGGCGAATTAACTCAGTTCGCGACGGCTTTTTGAACAGCCTGACATTTCAGACTGCGCAAAGCCGCTTTGGTCGACCGAACAAACAGACAATACGCGGCCGCATTTATTTGAACTCGAAAGTTTGACAAGCCGAATGAATCAACATCGTGTCGTCATTATAGGCGGAGGCTTTGGGGGCCTTTATGCTGCGATCGCCTTAAGGAAGGCAAGCGTCGAAGTAATGCTGATTGACCGGCGAAACTTCCATCTGTTTCAGCCGCTGCTGTATCAGGTCGCGACGGGCGGGTTGTCGCCGGCGAATATCGCGACGCCGCTGCGATCGATCCTTCGCAAACAGAAAAACTGCCAAGTCGTACTGGGCGAAGTGTCGCAGATCGATGCGAATGCAAAGGTCGTGTACGTTGGCGAAGCTGCGTTCACCTATGACTCACTCATTGTGGCTGCTGGAGCAAGCCACTCTTATTTTGGCCATGATGAATGGGAACCGCTAGCTCCTGGCTTGAAGACAATTGAAGACGCAACAAATATCCGACATCGCATATTGGCAGCGTTTGAAGCCGCCGAATTGGAAAGTGATCCAAAAAAACGCGAGGCATTGATGACGTTTGTCGTGGTCGGATGTGGCCCCACCGGAGTAGAACTTTCCGGAGCACTATCCGAACTTGCAAGACACTCGCTGACTCGAGAATTCCGTAACATCGATCCAGCAGATGCAAAAATCATAATGGTTGACGCGACGGACCGCGTGCTGATGCCGTATCCGGATGACCTGTCGGCGGTAGCGTTGGAGTCGCTGAAAAAACTCAACATAAACGTCATGCTTAACTCAACGTTGACCGACGTGCAGCCGGAATTTGCCACATTCAACACGCCCAACGGGATCATTCAGATCGCGACGCAGACTGTCCTGTGGGCGGCTGGGGTGAAGGCGTCAGTTTTGGGTCAGCAACTAATAGAAGCCAGCGGCGCTGCTGCCGATCGTACCGGTCGAATTACCGTGCAACCTGATCTTTCACTCGTCGCACATACCGAAATTTTTGTCATCGGAGACATGGCCTGTTCGACTCATCAAAATGGAAAGCCATTGCCGGGAATCGCGACGGTCGCCATGCAGCAGGGGCGTTATGTTGCTGAGGTGATTACACACCGACTCAAAGGCCACCCGCTGAAACCGTTTCATTATCATGACTATGGTTCCATGGCAACAATCGGTCGAGGCTCGGCAGTCGCTGTGCTGGGTAAACGGCACTTCAGTGGCTTCTTCGCATGGTTGCTGTGGCTGTTCATCCACCTGATGAAACTTGCACGCTTCGAAAATCGAATGCTGGTCTTACTGCAATGGGCATGGCACTATACGACATGGAACCAGGCCGCTCGGTTAATTACAATGAGCCCGTTGGTTCGACGAGATACCGAATCGCAAAACCCAGGTAACGTCGGGCAGAAAAGCCATAATTAGAAACCCCTGAAGCCAAACGGCTTCAAGGACATTTTCTGGCCGTGCGTTTTCCAGAGGCGATCCTGAAATCGCAAATTCACCAGCACGCAGCGCGAGCAAGTGAATCCAGCCATTGCACAATTCACTCGCGCGTCGTGATTGTATTGGGAAGTTCGCCGAAGCGGTTTCCGAACCGCTTCTTGAAGACCAGCCCACCCTGTGTGCGTAAGCAATGACATCGAATTACCTGGGCGATACCAGAAAACAACACGCGTCGGCTATGTTCCGCTGGGGATTTGCGCAGATACAAAATAAACTTTTGCCCCGTCTGGATCCCAAAGTATTTGGCATCGCTGGGCGGGATGTCATTGCCCAGAATCCTCGGCAACCTTGTACTCGCAAATTATGTCGAGAGCGCGACTCGCGTTGAAACACGGCGAATGCTGGCATAACTCTAACCAGACTGGCAAATCGTTTCTCAAATTAGCGGAGCAGTCGCATGGATCCTTGTGCAGAAAAGTCGATAATCCTGACTGAAAAGATTCTTTCAGCCTCGTGAGTTACTCGCGTGTTTCACAAAAACGGCCACGGCGCGTAACCAACAATTGCACTGGCAAAACGTTTTTCATCCAGCGGCTTGTCTCACATGATCGCTCCTCGACAATCAAGTTCACCCCGGGCCACAAAACATTGGGCGACTGAATATGTCGCCCAAATGTGTTCCCGACCAGTTCTTCACGGCATTGGCATCGAACGTGCTGCTCACAAGCCAACTGGTTTGTCTCATCCGGCCGGCTGGTCGAAGCATTGCAAAAGGTCGAATTCATGAGCTCAAAAACATCAACCAAAGCGCCAAACAAACAAGCTGCTGATTCGGAATCATTGCTCGTTGAGTCGGCGGGAATTCTTGGTGGGATTTCCTGGTCTGTGATAATGTTGATTATCGGCTTAGCTGCAGTTGTCATCGGCATTTTCGCGATCCCTGTTTTACTTTTAACACCACCCGCCATTACGGGTATTGCAGTCGAGACTGCAGCGAAATTGACGGATGAGGAACCTCACGCTCCGGCTGCGACAGATGCCCCTGCCGAAAAGTCTAACGACGCGAGCGATACGGCCAAAAATGGTACCGAACCGAACTATCGCGGATCGTCAGAACAGCCCGCAGCGTTTCCAAAAAATCATCAAACCGACTAACGCTCTGTTGCAGTTTGAATTGTTCAAAGGCAGAAGAGTGTGTGAGTGTTAATGCATCAAGATTGCCAGTAACCATCGCGACCTGATGCAACCGAGTTCTTACAAAACAATGTAAACAGGCTGGCGATCGGGAACGGCGTTTAAGCATGCCAGCGTTGGCTATGGATTAGGAATGTGCGAAATTGACACACGTTGAAATAAACTGCTGAACGAACTTTATTGCGGTTGATTCAGCCAAACATCAGTGTGGAAAAGGAATCATCATAATATGATGACTCCGTATACGACCGAGCCAAACTGGCCTCACGGGGTTTGCCAGTAAATGCGGATTCACTAACCGAAGATCTCAACTCAATTCAGGGCGGAATCAAACGCCTTGGAGATTCACTGCAGTCATACGACAAGCAGTAAAGATTTCTAAAGATTGCCTGAAAGGCACGCGCAATGAGCATTACTCAAGCCAACTCAACGGGTGAGGCCAAACAAATAAGCTCTAAAAAACTAATCTCTTCTTCTTTACTCGTCGCCGGCTGCTTTCAGATAACGTTAGGAATCGGATCGATTGGAGCCCCCAATACTGGAGCCTTTGCCATCGAGGTATTGGTCGGCATGGTAATGTTGTTGGCCGGGTGTTCCGAAATGCTGTTCGCGTGGGATTTTCGTTCCTTCCCCGGTGCTGCATGGCGGTTATTGAGAGCAGGTTGTTTCGTCTGTTTAGGTATAATTCTGCTGGCTGCTCCGTTGAGTGGAATCGTGACTCTGGCGTTGATGCTCGGCTTGATGTTTATGCTTGATGGAGCATTTCGCCTTGCGGTCGCATCTCAAATCAACGGCAACCAAATCTGGGTCATTCTGGACGGAGCACTGGGGCTGCTGCTGGGATTTGTCATTCTGATGGAATGGCCCGGAAATTCTGTATTCATATTAGGAACGCTGGTTGGAATCCGCCTGATCATGGCTGGCGGCGTGATGCTCATTCTCGGAGCTGCAATACATCGGACGCATTTCGAAGGATGATCTAAATTAGGTCAATCGCATGCTACGACGACGATCATCCTGCCTTGAAGCCAAGACAAACAGTTCCACACATCAACTGTCATGAACAAGCGCGAACGACTGTTCGTCAAGAAACGGTGAAGGTGATTTTGTCGACATCCGTTGGTCTTCGTGCCTGTCGAAGTAGGCTTCATTAAAGGCGGTCAGAAAACTGCAAGTTTACCAGCACGCGGCGCAAACAAGTGAATCCAAGGCATTGCAAAATACACTCGCTCGCGCGTCGTGCTCGTATTAAGAAGTTCGCCGGAGCCGCTTTCGGATTGCTGCCAGGTTGAATCTAAAAAGTCAGATGAAAAATGAGCGTCTGGCCAGTTGTCTCGGCGTCTGAATATCTGGCCTGCTCAAAGCCGGTGGGTCTGCGCCGATTCTTATTTCAACGCTTGATCAAACACTGGCAAAAGCGAAGACCGAATTAACGAAACTCAGTCTTTTCTGCCAGGTTATTATTCAGCCGTGCTTCTGCGAGTATCTGCGCCAACCGATGACCATCGACAATTTTGATGAGGACAATTCCATAACGGCGAAGTATGGTCTGTGGCTGGGTGTGTTTGTTCCATGGCTTGACATGGTCCTATGCGAAACACTTGGCACGCTGCAGTCGGACTATCATCCATTTACCCATTTCATCAGTGAACTTGGGGAAGACGGTCGTTCAACACAGAAATTTATGGCAGTGTGGTGGACTCTCTACACGCTGTTGCTTCTGCCAATGTGTTTGTTCCTTTTTCGGACGGCCCGGCGATTGCCGTGGATGCGAATGACCGCGGTTAATTTTTCGGTTTTCGCAGTCAGCAATGGTTTCCTGAACGCCATTTTCCCATGCGATTCCGGTTGCCAGGGACAAACATTCCAGGCAAAGCTTCATCTTATTGTAAGCGGAGTGGCGTTTGTCATGATGGTCTCTTTGCCGCTACAGACATCCCTACTGGGTCGTGAACACCCAAACCAAATAAGGCTCGCACGCATTTCTGCTTTGATCGCCGCAGGTATCATACTGCTGTCGATCGTCTTATGTGCCGTTCAGTTAAACCTATCGTTCGTTCCGGAAAGTTTGATTGACATTAAAGGACTGCTGCAGCGACTACGCGGCAGTGCATTTGCTGCCTGGATCAGCATGCTGGCAATCAACGGGCTGAATGACTTTACGCAAACAGAGTAATTGGACGGCTGGCGATATTCCGACTGCTGGCTTCTGCTGAAAACGAAGGCCGTTCGAGTTTTCATTCAGGCGGTCACGAAGTTACAGTAAGCTACATGTTACACACAGAAAATCATCGTTCAGATCGCATCGGCTGGTTGCGCGCTTCGGTTCTCGGCGCAAACGACGGCATACTTTCCGTGGCAAGCCTTGTTGTCGGCGTCGCGGCTGCCAAGGCTGATCCGAAAGACGTCCTGCTGGCTGGCATCGCCGGGCTGACCGCCGGGGCGATGTCGATGGCCGCTGGCGAATATGTTTCGGTTAGTTCTCAGGCAGACACCGAGAATGCAGACCGTGCTCGCGAAGCAAAAGAGCTGGAGGAAACTCCGGAAGCCGAACTGATTGAGCTCACCAACATCTACATCAAGCGGGGGCTTGATGCGGATTTGGCCAAACAGGTTGCCATTCAGTTCACAGAGTATGATGCCCTGACGACACATCTGCGGGACGAACTGGGAATCACAGAAGAACTCGCCGCTCGACCGATTCAGGCCGCCTTTGCTTCCGCAATTTCTTTCGCTGTTGGTGCAGCATTACCACTTCTAGTTGTCGTGATTGTTTCTCCGGAATATATGTTCGGAAGCGTGGCCGTCGCGACCATCGCGGCGCTCGGAGGCTTGGGCGGACTGTCCGCGTCAGCCGGGGGAGCGTCAATTCTGCGAGCAGCAATGCGAGTTGCGTTTTGGGGCATGGCCGCCATGATCACTACGTCGCTGATCGGATGGCTGTTCGGAGAGTCTGTTCAATAACCATCAGCTTTCAGCAATGAACAAGTCCGACAACACCCGTTGTTTGTTGCACCGTCAAATCTCGCCGCAAAGGAACAATGATGTCTGAAGAACGAAAACACGCAATGACGTCATTAATTAGTCGACTGAAACAGGAACGCGATGAACTGCGAGTTCAGATGCACCTGGCGAAAACAGAAGCCAAAGACGAATTGAAGTCGCTGGAAGGCAAGCTGACCGATCTAAATGATCGCTTTGAACCCACAAAGCAAGCCATAGGGGAAACGGCAGATCAGGTTTGGGAATCATTGAAACTGGTCGGCGACGAGCTGCTGAATGGATTTCACCGAATTCGCAAATCGCTGTAACAAGCCTTCTCCTTAGGATCACAGGCAACAGAGACCGCGCGTTCTCCGTAAAACACGAAAGCCGTACCCCAGAGAAGTTGTGTTTTCCGATGTCAGCAACAGGCTGACCTATTTCAGCCTACAGAAAAAATGCAACCGCCGGCGGACCAGCCAAAGTCAATTCAAGGGATCGTTGTCGCCGGCGACCGGTTCAATTGGTTGATTTGTTCTTCGTGTTTCCATACAGCCTGTCCGGAATTCGCTGACGCGACACGTGGCTTGCCGCAATCTGGTGCGATCTGCTAATGGCAATCCAACAACTCGGCAACGGTCGACCGCAATCACTGCGCTCTTCACCAGCGACAGCTGGCGGTAAGGCGATTCGCTGCAAACCATAACGACTTCTAAGGTCGCTTCGAAAACTGGTTGTTGACGCAATACTGAGCGTCCGGGCTTGTTTCCAGGACACTGGCAAAAAGATCTCCAGGTTCTCGCTGTAAACGGAGACGTCAACCTGTCCGATGGGCTATAAACCCTCAATACACATTTCCTGATAGAGACGACATGGCAGATCAAACCGGCAAACAAACCAAGTACCACGATACAGTTCGGCAGCTGTCCGACCGACTTGTTCGCGCTCAGCAGGAAATTCGAGTACTGGACGCGATCAAGTGGGATGATTCTATTGAACAACAGTTCTTCGCAAACAAATGCAAAGAGCTGCCCGCCGTTAACCATCAGTATTATATCGACCGGCCGTTGCCGTTTGACGCAGAGAAGAAACAAACCGAACTTGAGGAACTGGAACTCGACATCCAGAAACAGCTGGGTGAGTACAATCCGATTGCTGTCATTATGCGGCGAATGTGCCACGAATACGAAGTGGTGGTGGAAATGCTGGCAGCGCGTGGCACGCCAGCATTCACTCGCAAATCGCGAGAACTGTACGGCAGCGCAGACGACGTTTTCTATGCTGGCGAGCCTACATTGGCCGACTTGGGCACGATGATGTCCGAGGCATTGGATTCCATCGAACAGCACACTCCGGAACTTGTGGAAGAACGGACGATTCCCGCCGAAGACGCGGTGCATTTGCTGCAGCAGCGGCTGGACCAGTCGATGCCCTGTCTGGAACAACCAATTCGCGTTCAACTAAGCGATGGAATTGTGGCCGACGCCGCCGCTGGAGCTGACTACATCAAGCTCCGTTCCGGAGCAAAGTTTAACGCGCGCGACCTGCGCTTACTGGAAGTGCACGAAGGCTGGGTACATCTGGGAACAACACTAAACGGGGTTCAACAACCATATTGCACGTTTCTAAGCAAAGGCCCACCATCATCGACGATCACTCAGGAAGGCTTGGCGATTCTGACGGAACTCGTCACCTTGTCGTCCTTTCCGGAACGAGTGCGAAAAGTGACAAACCGAATTCGTGGCGTCGCGATGGCAGAAAACGGAGCCGACTTCCTGCAGGTTTATGAATTCTTTCGCAAACAAAACTACCAGGAACACGACAGTTTCTCTTTGGCTGCCAGAATTTTCCGCGGCAGCACTCCGACGGGTGGCCCCTTCACAAAAGACCTGAGTTACAGTAAGGGGTTTGTGCTTGTCTACAACTACATCAGCATTGCCGTGCGGCGGGGCCAACTGAATCGAATCCCAATGCTGTTCTGCGGCAAAGCGACACTGGCCGACTTGAAACCGCTGCAGCACGCTGTTGAGGAAGGATTAGTTGTGCCACCAAAGTTCGTGCCAACGCAATTTGCCGACGTTCATGCTCTATCCGCGTGGATGTGTTATTCCAACTTTCTACGACATCTTGACCTGTCAAGAATTGAGAAAGACTACGAAAGCATTCTTTAACTTCAAATCCCACTGAATATTTTCGGCAAACTCACAGCGCCATCGTCATTAGTACGGAAAATCAAACATGTTGTGGATCTGGATCGGCGGCATTGCCTTAGCTCTCGTGGTACTGGTAGCGATTCACGACGTCACTCAGAAAAAGCACGCCATTCTGCGAAACTTCCCTGTGCTCGGACATTTTCGCTATCTGATTGAATCCCTCGGGCCTGAATTGCGACAATACATTGTTGCTGGAAATGACGAAGAACGCCCGTTTAATCGGGACCAGCGCAGCTGGATCTACTCGTCGTCGAAAAGCGAAAACAACTACTTCGGATTCGGCTCAGACAGCGAAATGGAACTGTCTTCGAATTACCTGATCATCAATCACAACACGTTTCCGCTGATATCGCCGCATGTTGGCGAACCGGGCTTTGACCCTAAGTATCGCATTCCCTGTGCCAAGGTGCTCGGAGGTTTTCGGCAACGCAAGAAGGCGTTTCGGCCGGCGTCCATCGTCAACATTTCCGGGATGAGCTACGGTTCGTTAAGCGGACCCGCCGTAGAAGCACTCAACAAAGGAGCGGCGACGGCAGGCTGCTTACAGAACACCGGCGAAGGTGGAATTTCGCCTCACCACCTGCATGGCGGCGACCTGGTCTGGCAAATCGGAACGGGCTACTTCGGATGTCGAAGTCAGGATGGCAGCTTCAGCATGGACAGGCTACTTGAGACCATCGCAAAATACCCGCAGGTAAAAACCATTGAACTGAAGCTTAGTCAGGGAGCGAAGCCTGGTGCGGGCGGCATCCTTCCGCAATCAAAAATCACTCCGGAAATTGCCGCGATTCGTGGTATTTCCATGGACCATGACTGCGTTAGCCCCGCCGCACACACTGCCTTTCGCGATCCAGACAGCCTGCTCGACTTTGTTGAACGCATTGCTGATGAAACGGGACTGCCGATCGGTATTAAGTCTGCCGTTGGGCAAATGGACTTCTGGCACGACCTGTCACGCCTGATCGACACCACCGGACGTGCGCCCGACTTCATCACAATCGATGGTGGTGAGGGTGGCACCGGCGCCGGTCCGTTGGTTTTCGGCGATCACGTTGCTCGCCCGTTCAAAAAAGGATTCAGCCTTATTGAATGCGCTCTGCGAGATCGCGGCCTGTCTCAGAAAATCGTGATGGTCGGATCAGGAAAACTCGGATTCCCTGAATCATCGCTGTTCGCCTTTGCTCTCGGTTGTGACATGATCAACGTCGCTCGCGAAGCAATGCTGGCAGTCGGCTGCATTCAGGCTCAGAAGTGTCATACAAATCACTGTCCTACCGGAGTCGCCACTCAAAACCGCTGGCTGGTACGAGGGCTTGATCCAACTCTCAAGTCTGCTCGAGTCGCCAACTACCTGCTGAATCTTCGCAAGGAAATCATTGCGCTCAGCCGAGCATGCGGAGTGCCTCACCCTGCACTTGTGACAGCCGATTTTCTAGAAATCATGGATGGGCATTTCGGAGCGCGCACTGTTTCTGAAGTCTTCGGCTACAAGAGCGGTTACGGGACACCGTCTGAAATTGATCAACTGCAGATCGCTGCGTTGATGCAAAACGCTTCCTGAATTTCATATACGCGACCATCATGAATAACAACGAGGCATCGTCGATGCCGCCAAACAGCGATAGCTCAAAATCCGGCAACCTTGCTTTGACCGCTACGGCGTACCATGAAGCCGGTCATGCCGTCATGGCATTTCTGCTGGGACGTCCGGTAGAGAAAGTGACGATTTCTCCCGCTCAATTGCAAACCGGAGGCAGTCGCCTGGGCGCTTGCAAGATCCAGAAGGGACGTTCGAAAGCTTCGAAAGACGGACTGGAAGATGAAGTGCTGATTCTGTTGGCGGGAATGGTCGCAGAAAGTCACACAACCAACCGATACTGCCAGGAAGGCGCTTCGCAGGACCTACGCGCAGTAAAGCGACTTCTGGAGAATCGAGCAACCAGCGAACGTCAACTTGATAAGCTCGCACGACGCCTGCTGGACAAGACTGAACACCTGCTTAGTGATCCCACAAATGCCAGGGCCGTTCAGCTGATTGCTCACGAATTGCTGAAAGATGAAACGATCAGTGGCCGCGCAGTGCGACATCTGTTTCAACAGGCCCAACAACAGTTTTCTTAAGCGGCCGACGTGTCAATCAGACCAGCCGGAGACCCGGATCGAGGCAGCTTCAGCGTAAAGATTGTGCCTTTGCCAACTTCGCTTTCGACTCGAAGTCGCCCTTTATGAGCTTCAATAATTTTTCGGCAGACAGACAGCCCGATGCCGGTGCCTCCCTGTCCCCGAGCATCCGTGGTTTTGGTTGTGTAGAAGGGATCGAAGATCTTTTGCAACTTGTCGTTGGGGATTCCGCAGCCTGAATCTCCAATCGACAATTCCGCCCAGCCTTCTTCTACGTTGTCGCGGATCGTCAGTTTCAGACGACCGCCTTCACCCATCGCCTGCCGACCATTCACAATTAAGTTCATGATAATCTGCTGAATCTGGCTGCTGTTAACGATTGCCCAAACGCCAGGCTGAAGTTCTTCATCCACACCAATACGGTGCATCTGCAGATCTTTCTGAACCAGCACCAACACATCTTCCAGAAGCCTGTTTAGTTCGCATGGTTCAAACCGATCGCTGGAAGATCGAGCGTAGGCCAGCATTCCGGTTGTGATCTTTGTGGCTCGCTGACCCGCTGACAAAATACGATCAAACGCCTTATCACGAGTCTTCGCGTCTTTGTGACGAACGCCCATCTTCGCATAGTTAATCACGGTCGTCAGGATATTATTGAATTCATGCGTGATGCTGCTCGCCAAAGCACCAACGGAACTTAACCGCTGAGTCTGCATCAACTGCTCTTCCAGCATCTTTACAAGTTGCTCAAGTTCCTGGATACGTTGCTGGTCACTCATAATAGAGGTGCCGTTTCGAACAAAGTGCTTATAGAACCAGATACAGCGCCGCGACAGGAAACGCTCTCGAAAACACCAAAGCAGAATCCGTGCGCGCAGTGTCCACAAATAATCGCCACGTTTTACTTATCGGCAGGAGTGGTGGGAAAGTAGAACGACAGACCGGAAGCCCACGGATTGGGTGTACTCCGGCAAAAGCCGCCGAAACGCTCCGGGCAAACTGCCGGCATAATGGAAGGCAACTTCCCAGACTGCCTGAAACCCACCGTGCCTCTGGAGGTTTTCCAGCAGAACACCGCCGCACCGAATCAAGGTGTTAGACTGAAGTCACAAAGCTTCCAGCAGCAGTTCGATCAGACCGAGACGCATGCTCATTGATTTGACTGAATCCAGCCGCCGCCAATCACCCTATCACCGTCATAGAAGACTGCGGCCTGTCCGGGAGCAACTCCAATGATTGGCTCTTGAGGCGTAATCACTGCTTCATTGCCATCAATGATCTCAACCATACAGTCTCGCGATTGTTGCTGATAACGCACCTTGACCGCGCATTCAAATGCCGGGCCCGGATCATCCGCAAGCCAGTTCAAGCCATTGGCTCGAATCCTGCATGACGCGAGGTCTTCTCGCTGGCCGAGCACTACCTGACGACTTTCGGCGTTCACACTGATCACAAATCGAGGCTCGCCAAAAGTGACGCCCAGCCCCTTTCGCTGACCGACCGTAAACTTCTCATAGCCCGCATGCTGACCAAGCACGTTGCCAGCCGTATCGACGAATTCACCTTCTGTATTCGTGTGTCCGCGATAGTTTTTCAGAAAGCCTGCGTAGTCGTCGTTCGGTACGAAGCAAATTTCGTAACTGTCTTTCTTCTGAGCAACTCGTAGCCCGGCTTCTTCGGCGAACTCGCGAATCTCCGTCTTCTGATATCCACCCACCGGCAACAGAATTTTGCTCAGCAACTCACGGCGAATACCAAACAAAACATAAGACTGATCTTTCTTTGGATCACTACCGCAATGCAACGAGTGCTGACCTGTTGTTTCGTCTTCCAGAATTCTGGCATAGTGGCCCGTCGCAATGTGATCGGCGCCGACCTGTTCAGCAAACGTCCAGAGCTTGCCAAACTTCAACCAGTTGTTGCACTGCACACACGGGTTTGGAGTTCGCCCGGCCAGATACTCATCTGCGAAGTAATCTTTGATGCGCTTGAAAGAGTCCTTAAAATTCAGCGAATGAAACGGAATGCCCAACTGATCGGCGACGCGTCTAGCATCGGCGGCATCTTCTGCACTGCAGCAGCCCTGCTTGTGAGCCGGAGTATCCAATACCGGCAGCAAGCCAGCGCCGGAAACTGCGCACGCCGTTTTCTCAGTTTCGCCGGACCGCATGAACAAGCCAATCACTTCGTACCCCTGCCGATGCAACAGCACGGCGGCCGCCGAACTGTCTACTCCGCCACTCATGGCAAGAACAACGCGTTTGGACATTTGAACTGATTCTCTGCTGACTGAAAGTACTACCGATACCTTTAATAAATCATCTTACCAACCTCGCTTTGCCGTTGAAGACCCTGTCATTCGCGATTGAAACGGTTTTCTCACAAAATCGGGCTTTGAATGTCACCAACAACCAATATCAACGACCTCTAGTAAATTACGAAAAGGTACGGACACTCGTACAAGCGAAAGCCGTCAACACTTTCGGCACTATCCTGTGGTTTCACCGGTCGCAGCTCGACACAAGTTTCGCTACGTCATTTCGTAAAATGAGGTAAATCAGTTGCGA
>JBDNFN010000283.1:0-5594 GCA_041689795.1 Fuerstiella sp.
AATTACGAGGCTTAAGGTTTATCGAAAGCTGTTACAAGCCGTGGAAGAAGATTCGAGACTATGAGGCAGAACTCGCCACCATTCCGGTCATTAACCACAATCCCGACCAGGCGTTGGAACAGCTGGACGCCTGTGAACGCGACATTCTGCAGCATTCGTCACGTCGCGAAAAACTGGCCGACCAGGCTACTCAACTGCAAAATCAGGCAGAACGCCTGCAGGTTGATCTGCGCTTCGAAAAGGATCGTTATGCCATCCAGAGTCTTGTCGATCAGGCCGACTGGCTGCGACAGCTGGACGAACAGATTCGCGTCGCCGACGAACGCTCCAGCCATCTGAAGCGTGAACTCGACCATCAGATTAAGGAAATGGGAGCCGGATGGAATGTTGAACGGCTAAAGGCCATCGATATTTCTCCGGCAGCTCACAACACGCTGCTTTCTTCGGCTCGCAAATATCAGGATGCGCTACAACGTCGAGGAAAGCTGCGCCGCTGGAATCGTTCGATGTCTCGCAAAAGCCAGCAGGAACTCGTGGATCTGGAAACCGATCTGCAGGTGCTGGGCATTGATTCCGTAGACGAAGCGATTGAACGAGAGCGCACGCGGCTGGCGGAACTTGAAAACCTCGGACGCCTGCGTCTTCAACGCGAACAGATGGCGTTGAAGATCAAGACGGTGCGCAATGTCATGAGCCGCGTTGATACCGATGATTCGATTCCGCCATGGGTGGATCGAGCGATCACAGCGATGACAGTGATCTCGGCTGCGTTGTTCTTCTTCGGCATTCTGACATCGGCCATGGGGGCCGAAACCAACCGCGCACTTGGCGGAGCTCTGGCTGCGGCGGCGTTTAGTTTTGCAGGCATGATGTGGTGGGGCATTCGTAACGGACTGAAAAACCACTTCGACAAGAAGACGGGCATTCAACTGGATGACCTGAACGCGGAAGCGCGCGAAGCCGAAAAGAATCTGCGAGTTGTGCACGAACGCATCCAGCGAATTCAATCGCAGGGGCTGGCGGGCCAGTTTCTATTGAAGGCCGATGCACCAGGATCCAGCACGGCTGATCTGGTAAACTGTATCGGCGAATGTTCTCGGCACATCACGGAACTTGAAACGATCGCTCGTCGACAGGAACGAGCTCGATTGCGACGCGTGCGTTTGAAGTCGCTGCGTGAAAAATTTCGCGGAGCCCAGCAAACGGTTAATGAACGTCGTCAGGATTGGTGCCGCCTGCTGAGTTCGCTGGGGATGGAAGAAACCGTCAAAATACCTGCGGCATTTGACTGGTGGAGACGGATTCAGGAAGTTCGCGAACTGCATACGCAGTGGCGTAATTCGGCTCCGGAAGCTGAAGGCCTGAAGCGGATGTTTGATGGCATGAAGGCTCGCGTGCAGCAACTGGGAATGCAGGTTGAGCCCGCTGGAAAACTAAACTTTACGCGTCCCCTGGAAGTGCTTACTGGTTGGAGTCAGCAACTGAAAACACATGACCGCGATCGAACGGAACGCGAACGTCTGACCAAAGAAGCCGACAAGCTTCAGCGAGAATCAATCGGCCAGCAGCAACAGGTTGAAGCGGCTGAAATCCGTCGCGGTTCAGTACTGGCTCGCGCAGGTGTGATGGCTCGAGACGAACTGTTGGTGCAACTGGAGTGGCAGAAAAAGCGAAACAGTGTGGCAGGCCTTTTATCCAGTTCGCATGAGGAACTGAACGAAGTTGCGTTTTCTGAACCGGAAATGGCCGTGATGGAAGACGACATTGCCCGGTTCGATCCACGAAGTGGTCGGCAGACAATTGCGACGCTGGAATCAGAACAGACCGATGTCAAAATTCAGCTGGAAGAACATCACGAAGAACTTGGCAGCCTGAAGCAGGAAATCAAGCTGTTGGAAAATGGTCGCGAGTCGCAGATTCGATACTTTCAGAAAGCTCACGTCGCTACAGATATTTACCGAGCGGCCGAAGAATGGTTTGCTCTGCACGTCGAAGAAGAGGCGTTGCTGGAAATGCGTCGGCGTTTCGAAAAGGAAAACATTTCGGGAACGCTCACCACAGCGTCCTCGTACATGCACCGAATTTCGTCGGGACGCTATCACAAAATCTGGGCTCCACTGGGGGAAGACTTCCTGTGTGTCGACGACGAATATGGTCGCACGTTCCGAGTTGAACAGTTGAGCGGTGGTACTCGGGAACAGTTGTTCCTCGCCATTCGTTTCGCGCTGGTGCGTGAGTTCGCTCGACGAGGAATCGAACTGCCTGTGGTGATGGACGACCTGTTCGTCAACTTCGACGAAGATCGCACCGTGGCCGCAGTGGAATGCCTGATAGAAATCGCCAGCGAAGGCCAACAGGTGTTGTTCTTTACATGCCACCAGCATCTTGCAGAACTGTTTCAGCGCAAACAGGTTGAGCCATTGTACCTTCCCGGACACAAGGTGGCGTACGACCTGCACAAGCCGGAAAATGAAGCTGCTGCGTTTGTTGGGGCCGATGGACTGCAGTCTCGCATCGATGCTGCCAGCGCTGGCACATCAGAAGTTAGCGGGACGAAGGGCGATTTGTTGTATGCTGCAAATGCCGACGACCTGTTTGACGAAGAAGAACCAGACGCCGCACATGATGAAGTATCATCGCCTGCGGCGAACAGCAACGGAGCCGCGACATCGCCAGTTGTGCCTGAAAAGGCGAACAACTAACTCACTTTCTGACTAAGTCGTTCAATCATTTCGCAGCAGATTTCATGAGCAGTCCACGGGCGGCAGTCCACGGGCGGCAGTTTCTGGTGAATTCGGCTACAAAAGCGGCGGCGTCAAGACAACGGATTCGGGAACTACAGATGACGAGGTGTCTGGTGCTGCCGCTACAGACTCCGCAGGAATACTTATAAGCCTGTTAGCGGACGCAGTTAGTCCATTCGGCAGATTGCTCTAGCGAATTACTGCATGCTGGATCTGTCGCAGGATTTCTGCTTCCAGTGCCGGATCGTTTCCGCGAGGCAGCCAGCGCGACGGGCCGGCCTGGCCAACGACCTGATCCAGATCTCGCTGAAGCGGCTGAGCGTCCGAAAAGGTAGCTCCACCAGCGTAGTTGGCTGCCAGCCCGGGAACGTCTTCGATTTCTTTGTCCGCGCGAACGCTGACGGTTACAAGTCCGGTTGAAGAACTCTGGAAGTTAATTGTCACCTTCCGACGAATCGACTGAATCGTGCTTTCAAGTCGATTGGCATAACCAAGGGAATCCCTGTTCCAAGGTTCAAGCAGGTTTGAGCCGGCTCGATATTGCGTTTCGATTATGCCTTCAAATTTGCTTTCACGAGCAATCATAAAGTGGAAATTGTTCAGCACAGCAACCGCACGTTCCCAAACAATATCGCGCTGGTTCTCGGAAATCTGCACGGCACTCGGCCCAAAGCTCTGGTTCCCCCGCTGAGGCCCCGACATACATCCGTGCAAGCCCAGCATCGCAACGACAATAGCCGCACGAACGAAGTTGGGACACACAGGAAATGGCCGAATTTTCATCACTGAATCGAGGCTCATCCATGAGCAAAAAAGCTGAGTGACGAATTTTGACAGCTTCGGCAATTCGCAACAAGCCCGACTGATTTGATCGAAGATATAAGCATTTCATGGCGATCCGGACAGATCGCCGCATGTCGGAAGCTTGATTTCCTGCGTTTTCCGCAGCCGGTTTGCCGCAAGCGTCGCGACTTTCTGTACGCCCCGTTTCTTCTGAGCCTGAACTGAACAACTGGCTTCGAACGCACCTGCGGGGCAGTGTCGGCAGTCGCATCCTATTGAATCACGCGTGCAGAATTGGCCGATGCCGGTTTGATATTCACCGCTGCGTTCGCTGGATTCCGGCACGTATACCGTCGTTCTAAAGGCGGTCGGGGACTCGCAAATTCACAAGCACGCGGCACGAGAAAGTGAATTCAGCCATTGCGAAATTTAACTTGCTCACGCGTCCTGCTTGTATCGAAAAGTCCGCCAGAGCGGTTTTCGGAGCGTTTTAGTAGGATAGAATAGCTCCGATGTGAAGACGGCCGTGCTCGTTTTTTTGGGTCGCGCAAACAGACGTGAATGGCACACCGTAGTCCATTCGCAGTAAGCAGTTTGGGTCGAGCATATATCGAAGCCCGGCTCCGGCACTGGCAAGCAACTCGCCATCGGGCTGAGTCGCATCGTGCCCTGAATGGAACTGTTGCCCGAAGTCCGTGAACCTCAGAAGTGTGAGGCTGATTAGCTTACCGTCACAACACTGATTCATGGGCCAGGTGCGGTATTCCAGATTAACGAAGTAACCCTGATCTCCGTTCAGGGTTCTCATGTCGTAGCCCCGCACAGAATCAAAGCCACCGAAGCCAAGCTGTTCTGTTGGCAGCAGGCGACCGGATCCCAGCTGGCCCGTGGCTCGTGCCACAAAATCGCTGCGGCAGTTGATGTCGTGGACACGTCCCATAGATCCGCGAGTGTAAATTTGGCTGGCCAGGGCGTTGGACCGCACCAATTTGAAATCACGAGCATGGTTGTTAGTCAGCAGGCCGCCCGGACTTGCGAACACGTCGACGTTATATTTTGAGGTATCGTCAGAATGAATCTGTTGGCCGGACAGCCCGCTCATCAAATTGAAAATCTGAATTTCCGGTCCGGATTACATTGCGGAAAACAGCCCCAGGTCGGCGAAGTTATTCGCACCCTTAACATCAAAGTCAAACACTATTTTGTCCAGCTGACAGGCGTCGTCACACAACGTGTGGTTGTAGCGTCCGGACACCTGCCAGAAATGCCCGAACTCGGAATTCGACTGCCTGTCGGCAAGTCCGCGACTGTATCCACCTGGCCCCAGTTGGCGAACATTGTTCACGTGTCCCGATTTTCGAAAATCGGCAATTCATAGCTGAGCGAATGAATGCCAGTAGTTCCGTCCAGCTGAACGTCGGTGGTGAACTGATAATTCAACTGCCGATCCAGCCCGCCGAGGTTGCCATAGTTGGATCCGAACAACAGCCTTTCTCGACTGGTAGCGCGTGGACCACTGTCGCTGTAGCCAGTAAAAAAATTGTAATCGTTGCTGATCACGAACTGCGAAGACAATATCCGTGGTGCCGACTAATGAGCTAGGTTCGTATCGCATGCCAACTGAACGAAATGCACTTCGGTTGTACCACGCAAGGTCATCCTAAAGTCAGGATTCGTGAATTTTCTGACCGGAACGCAGCCAGCTTTGCTGTTGCAGCGTGCAGTCATCAAACCAGCAGTTGCCTTCGTAGCGGATGGCACCGATTCTGGATTCGGTAATGATGACCTGCACCATTCCGTCGGTGATATCCTGACCTGAAGGAATGGTGACATCCACGAAACTTTGGCGAAAGCACTTGTACACATGTACGACGCTGTCAGCCATTTCGTTAAGCATAAGAATCGAAATCGGCTGTCCCCAAAGGGACAGCCCTTTGAAGGTGAGTTTTTAGGTGTTTCTTCTGGCGAGTAGCTTTGCCGTGGCGACGTGTTGTCCGTTGCCGGAGTACTTGCGTTGGGGTTGCTGGCGTTTGGGTCCGCGTTTGCTTTTCTGGAATTTCGCCAGCG
>JBDNFN010000284.1:0-6822 GCA_041689795.1 Fuerstiella sp.
GGCCGTTTTCGCTCCCACCCGAGCCACGTTCTCGAACCCCGACACCCGGCGACTCAATCGGTGAAAGCCGACAACGCCCCCTCGCGCGCCGTTCACCACTGCAGCGATTATTTACACGTCAATTAACACAAGTCGTTTCCACGCAGGTGTTTCCAGAAAACACGTACGCAAACATCGCGCTATCCAGCTTAGTTAACCAGCACGCAGCGCTGAGGTTCTCGCGGGATTGCCCATCTGGATTAATAGCCGAAGCCAGGAGTTGCTCTTAGCGAAACAATAACGTCGCGTTTAACACAGGCGACTTTACTGGATGGCAGCGATTGAGAGTGGGACAGAAAAATATCGTTCAGGCAACTACTTTCGGACGCGGTTGTTTTCGTCGACATGGACGATGTCAGGAACGTGTTTTGCTCGTTCCGTTTCCGTGTAGTCGGCGTAGCTACAGATGATTACCAGGTCGCCGGCCGTGATCAGGCGTGCGGCAGCACCGTTCAGGCAGATGATGCCTGAGCCTGCTTCACCAGTGATGGCGTAGGTCGCAAGACGATTGCCGTTGGTGATGTCGTACACTTCGACACGTTCAAATTCCACGATGTCGGCGGCCTTCATCAGGTCGGCATCGATGGTTACACTGCCTTCGTAATCGAGGTCAGCTTCAGTCACCGTAGCTCGGTGAATTTTGGATTTCAGCAGCGTGCGTTTCATGGGGCCGATTGTAGACCGAAACAAACCATGCGTTGTTCCGGAGCTTCCGCGTTTAATAGTCTGAATTAGCAGAGAGCAGCAATGTTAAACTCTGCAGGTTACCTAGCAGGCGACAGCATTGCCGTCTGATGTCTACCAACAACACGTCATTTTGCGTCAGCGAAGATTCGCATCAAGCTTTTCTTTACAGGCAGCCATAATGTTCTGCACGGCCGCTTCAACTTCTTCAGCGGTCAGAGTGCGGTCGGAAGCCAAAAACCGACAGGAAACAAGATATGACTTCATCCCGGTTTCGATGCCCTTGCCGCGATACTGCCCGCCAAACGCAACATCCTGCAGCAATTCTCCGCCCGAGGCTGCGACGGTTGCCGCCAGGTCTGCCCATTTCAGAGACTCCGTGACCACAAAGTTCAGGTCGCGCGACACAACGGGAAACTTCGGCAGCGGAGAGTACACGCGAGTGATTTCGAACAGTTCTTCCAGCAGATTGACGTTCAATTCTGCGGCCGACACGTTGTCCTGCAGATCAAGCCTGTCTGACACAGAACGATCGAGTTCGCCAATCCAGCCAAACAAACGATCGTTCAGATACAGTTCAGCACCCCGCCCTGCCCCGAATTCCGGCAAGGCTGATGGTTCCGCCGTCAGCACAGCACTGGGAACAACCCGAGCAACAAGCGATTCCACAATTCCCTTCAGTTGCAGAAAGTCACGGCCAGACACAAGCGACACCATCATAGGTTCGGCTTCGTGTTCCGGCTTGCCTTCACCGGCCGAAAGATACACCTTCGCGATTTCAAACAGTTCGGCATTCAGAGTGCCGTAGCGTTCGTTCTGACGACGGCATTGCAGCAGGCTGGGCACCAGGCTTTGACGCATTTGATTTTCGTGGCTGCGAGACGAATGGTTCACCGCCACAGACGCCAGTTCGCCGCGAGGCTTGAACAACTGACGCTGATCTTCGCTGATGAACGACAGCGTTAGTGATTCGAATAACCCGCACGATGGCAGTAACGAACGAATCGCGTCGCCCACCTGTTCTCGACGACTGCGAGCTGTGACAACCACTGGCAAAGCAACATTGTCTGGAATCTGATCGTAACCATGAACGCGAGCGATCTCTTCAATCAGGTCGCATTCTCGCGTCAGGTCCAATCGCCAGGTGGGAACCGCAAAAGTAGCAGTTTCCGAATCCTGTTTGGTACATGCCAAACCCAGGCTATTCAAAATGTCGACGCAGAATGGTGAAGGAATTTCGATCCCCAGCACGCGAGCCACCTGATTGAATCTCAGAGTGACAGCCGGACGACCTGCCGCAGTTTCTCCGGCAACCACAGAACCCGCCAGCAGTTCGCCACCAGCCACTTGCAGAATCAATTCACAACAGCGGCGCGACGCCCAGTCCATGTTGTGTCGATCGACTTTACGTTCGAAGCGAAACGACGACGGGCTGTGCAGCTTCAGAGCTCGCGCGGTTGCTCGCACAGACACCGGTTCAAACGAAGCGGTTTCAATCAGGACATTCAAGGTGCTGTCTGAAATCTCAGTGTCCAGGCCACCCATCACGCCAGCCACGGCGACGACTCGATTGGCATCGGCGATCACACACATGTCTTCGGACAGAACGTAGTCCTTCTGATCGATGGCGGTGATTTTTTCACCCTTGGTTGCTCGACGAACAACAATTCGACCTTCGTTCAGTTTGTCAAAGTCGAACGCATGCAGCGGCTGACCGCATTCCAGCATCACGTAGTTAGTGACATCGACCACGTTGTTAACAGAATTGATTCCTGCCGCCGCCAAACGATCCTTCAGCCAATCCGGGCTGGGGCCAACCTTGATGCCTCGAATAATTCGAGCATGATATTCGTGGCACAGATCAGCGCACTCCAATTGCACGGATGTAACGCCTGAAGCTTTTTCGCTGGTTGTGGCAGGTTCAGCGGCCGGAATCTGCAATGCAGAACCAAACAGCACAGAAACTTCGCGAGCAACGCCAATATGTCCAAGACAGTCCGGGCGATTGCTGGTGACTTCCAGATCAATTGCGACATCGCTGCCAACGGCTTCAAATTCTTCCAGATTCAGGCCGGACATCGTTAGTCGATCGGTGAGTTGTTCAACCGACATGTCGACGGGGACGTATTCGCTGAGCCAGTTCTTGCTGACGATCATGATTCAATGCTGATTTACGTGAGAAAACAAAAACAAAGGCGTGGCCAGCATGGCTACGCAAACACCGGTTGCCAAACACCGGTTGCCAAACACCGAATTCGGAGAATTGGCCGATACAAAGCACCCAGCCAATTTGCAGACAATTCCGCGTTTGGCGAAGCAGTGTAGCGTAAACAGCAACAACGCGAAATCGCGCAAAAAGAAGCCCGGCTTTTGGAAAAAGCCGGGCTTACTGACAAAAATCGGCGGTTGCACCTCACCCATAGTGTCGTGCCGTGTCTGCGAAAGTGGCAGCCTACTTTTGCAGCAGAACGTTTACGCCCTTTTTGTTCGACAACACAATGTCCGGCTTGCCGTCTTTGTTCATGTCGTGAATCTCAAACTGAGTGCCGACGCCGGTGCCCTTGCCGGCCAGAATCTGGTGAGGCACAAATGTCGGCGCATGCCCTTTGGCACGTCGTACTTCGTACCAGTACATCACCACTTCGTCATTGCCGCCCGGGTCTCCGCCGTTATGAGCGAAGAAGCGTTTGCCCGTGACGTAGTCAAGTTGGCCATCGCCGTTGATGTCGACCCGTTCTACCGCATGTGTCTGCGAATACGACTTTTCGATTTCGTGAAGTTCCCAGCCGGCATCGCCTTTGTTTTCTGCCCACCAAACGCCGTATTCGTGAGCCGACGTCAGAAACAGATCGGCGTCACCGTCCATGTCCAGGTCGTCAGCATAAATGTTGGACACGTTTGGCAACTTCGTTTCGTTGCCGCCAACTTTGACTCGAATGGGATGAAACTTCCACAGGTCCTGCGACGTGACGTCACCATTAGATTCCCACCAGCCGTGCGCGATAATCACATCGCGATGACCGTCGCCATTCATGTCGCCCGCACCAAGCCCGTGATAGTACTTGAAGGTTCCGTTGTCGAGACCGCGATTGTTGTTGGACGCTGGTTCGGCACTGGGTGAGCTAATGGCGTGGAACGCGAACTTTTCATTCACTTTGGTGGCATCTGGAATTTGCACAAAGCCTATCTGAGCTTCAGGCTGCGAACCAAACAAAAATTCCGGAGTTCCATCGCCGTTCAGGTCTTCAAATTCCGGTGACTCGTTGCAGATGCTGGTCCAGATCAGATGTTCATTCCACAAGCCGCCATCTTTGCCTGGGTTTTGATACCAATGAAAGGGATCACCGGGAAAACCGATGATAACAACATCCATCCAGCCATCTTTATTAAAATCCCAGGCAGCGTTGGCAAAGCTGTTGCTGTAACCTTTGCCCGCCACAAAGTCGCCGGGCATTCGAACTTCGTGAAGCTTCCACTTGCTGGCGTCCGCATGGTCTGCCGAACCAGTGGCCGGAGCTTCGTACCAAACGTCTCCTGCAGCCACGTCAGGGATGCCGTCGTTATTCAGATCGGCAGCAGCAACGCCTTCTGAACGAAACCGTTCGTCAAGTTTGATCCGAACCCAATTAGGATCATCTTCAGCCTGAATATTCGAATACGAAAGCGCGCACAAAGTCATTGTCAGCGCAAGAATGCAGCGATTCATGAGGGACCTCAAGGAGGGGCAGGATGGACAAACGAAGCTAACAGAAGTCTGTTCGGGAACTCAGCCAGGCCGCACAATGCACGCCTGAGTTCATCCAATTCAGATGACAGGGTGCATCGAACGCGCTGAAAATGTGTGCTCGAACAGAGCCCCAGCATAGCGAACACTGATGACAGTAAAAACGAAGTAAGAAAGAAGATATGGCGAAATGAGGTCATGGACAACGCCAAATGCGGTCGGCACAATGGCGCAGCCAATCGACCAAACGCGGAGTTTATGATGCTAATACAACGTTTTTCCCCGGCGCGGCATGGCCGCAACCAGACTGTGGCGGGGGCGGGGGAAGGCCCAGCTGTCGCTCTCGGAAAATGTGTGCAAATCTGCCTGGCGTTTTTCCAAAGAACACTGATGGTCATTTTGGCCGCGATCGCTCTTGAAACAACTGTGGCTCAGGAAGAAGCGCCTCTGCCGACAGTTGGAGTCAGCCTCAAGACCGAAGGGGTTTCACCGGGCTACACTCTGATTTCGCCGATTAGTTCGAACAGCGTTTTTCTGCTGGACAACGACGGAATGGTGGCGCACGTCTGGAAAACAGACCGCCACCCCGGACAGATGGCTTATTTGCTGGAAGATGGCAGTTTGCTGCGCGCCGGAAAGGCTGACGAGTTCTATCAGTTTCCATCAACAACCGGCAGCGGCGGGCGAATTCAGAAATACGACTGGGACGGAAACCTGCTGTGGGATTACTCCACAAGCTCAGCCTATCGAATGAGTCATCACGATATTGAACCGCTTCCCAATGGGAATGTGCTGTGTATTGTCTGGGAATCTTATCTGCGCGAAGTAGCTGAACAGGCCGGTCGAAATCCTGATCGCCTGAATAGCGAAGTCCTTTGGTTTGAAGCGATTTTCGAACTGAAGCCGAACGGGCTAAACGGAGCCGACGTCGTTTGGAAATGGAGCCTGCTGGATCATCTTGTGCAGGACTGGGACCAGTCTAAAAGCAACTACGGCAATCCGGCCGAACATCCGGAACTAGTCGACATCAACTTCACGCTGCGGCCAACGGCCGATTGGGTGCACCTGAATTCGATCGATTACAATCCCGAACTCGATCAGATCATGGTGTGTTCGCGATCGCTGAATGAATTCTGGATTATCGATCACAGCACAACCACAGAAGAAGCCAAAGGACACGTCGGCGGTAAGTACAAACGCGGCGGAGACCTGTTATATCGCTGGGGAAATCCACTGGCTTATCGCCGGGGTCAGACCAAAGACCGCATGCTGTTCAGCCCTCATGACGCTCATTGGATTCCGCAGGGTTTGCCCGGCGCTGGCCATGTGCTGATTTTCAACAACGGAGTGGCTGACACCGATCAGAACTACTCGTCCGCAGATGAAATCGTGCTGCCACTGCTTCCCGACGGCACCTATCAGATCGAGGAAGAAAAGCCGTTCGGCCCGACTGAACTGACGTGGACTTTCGAAGACCCACGCAATTTTTTCTCACCCAGAATTTCCGGCACACAACGACTTCCCAACGGAAACACTTTGATCTGTTCGGGTACTCAACACACATTACTGGAAGTAACGGCGGCCGCCGAAATTGTCTGGATGTACCACAACCCACCAAGGTTTCGAGAGCCAAAATCAATGTCGCAGCGTGGCACCGGTAAACCCGCCAGACCCAGCATTGCCGACCTGCCAAAAGAAAAACTGGATTCGCTCAGAATAGATCGAGCCGTGCAACTCGAAAACGGAGGCACCATGTTTCGCGCAACCAAACATCTTCCAGAATATCCCGCTTTTCAAGGGCGGATATTCAAAGTGCGAGACCGTGGGAAAGACATGCGTGATACGCCAACAAATGAGTGACCACCAATCAGCGTCGGATGAGACAGCAACAGCACGTACGGAGTCTTCACCAGCACACTGGCCGAATTACGCTCGAGCTCGTGAAGTTGTTGCGTTTCCAAGCCTTCACTCGGCCAGTTGCGACATCCAGATTCGGTTATGAAACGCGGACATCAGATCAGATCTGGCAGCGTTAGCCGCCCAGACAGTAACACGTTCGACCGTCTTTCTGTGAAAGCGAATTTTCGCATCATCGAGCCACTGAGTGAGACCTTTCTGTCCGCCTGCTTCACAACATCCACCGTGCTGCCGTGCTGAGCGATGGCTTCGAACAGAGGCACGGGAATCACTTGAGTCCACAGGTTATCTCCATCAAGCAACCCTCCGAATCCAGGCAGATCCCGTTCCAGATGATGTCAAATCTGACATCGCAACGGGGCTCTCTTCATCGCAGGATCACGTCGATGGCGTGTCAGAATCTGAAGCTGCTGAGGAATCGCATCAACCGGCTTCTCGATGAGTCCGAAACCATTGAC
>JBDNFN010000285.1:0-5059 GCA_041689795.1 Fuerstiella sp.
CCGTTCCGAATCCGTCAAACGAACGATATACTTCTTCTCACTCATCACAAAACCCTCCGTGGATTTAATTTGGTTCTGTGGATGAGCGCCGATTTTTCAATTCGACGCAACCCTAGTTTTCATCCCTGACAATGCACTAGTTGAAAAGCCCACTCGCACCACCGCCACGGATACTCTTTTATTGCACACAGGTCAGCATAGTTACCGGACACACGGCGCGTTTAAGTGAATTTACGGCAATTTCAGGACTCTCGCATCGGCGCTACGTGCCTGTAAGCCTGGCGACTTCAAAACCGCCTGGCACTCCACGCCGCAGCGACAATTTTCGTGCTTTTCTGTTTGTGGCCAGCTAAACATCCGTGCAGCGAATTAGCCGATTGGCAAGGCAATTCGCGGGCAAGAAAGTGTATGAGCCGCCGAATTCAACTGTGGAAACACAGGTAAGCTGCGCAAACACTACACGCCGCCCTTCCGTCATCGCTATTCTATCCAGACTACTCATTCGTGAAATTTTAACACGCTAACGTAACAGGTTAGATTTCTGGTGCTAACACGTCGAAAGTACAGGAAAATCAGCTTTTCTCCGATTCAAAACGTCGTGGTGCCTTTGTACTCACGGTTTGGCCTTTCCGGAAATCCAGGAATACCGATGAATTTTCGCAGCCTTTTCACAACTTCCAAACCTGCTCGACGTTTTCAAGGTCGCCAATCTCAGGGCCTGCACAACACGCTGCCGGTCGGACGCCTTGAGCGTCTCGAAGAGCGAGCGTTGCTTGCCGGAAACGTAACTGCGCAGTTGCTTGGCCAAACCGCTGTCGTTAATGGAGACATGGCTAACAACTCCGTACAGATTTTTATTGAAAGCGGAAATGTTGTGGTGCGTGGACTCGATGGCACCACCATCAACGGCACCAGCGACGATTTCATTCTGGCTAGCGGAACGATATCTCTGCCAGGTCACTTCAGCGCCTCGCTCGGCGACGGAAACGATACGCTCACGATTGCCGGTGTAACGGTCTCGCGAAATGCTGCAATATCTGGCGGCCAGGGCAATGACCAGATCGCGGTGATGGGTTCTTCTGTTGTTAGTGGTGACCTCACAATCAGTGGGGGCTCTGGAGCCGACACAATCAGCCTTCAGGACTCAACCGTCGGCAGAACTGCTCGGATCCTGGGAGGCAAAGGCACTGATACACTTGTTGTAAGTTCAGCCAGCATTGGCCGGGACCTGTTTATTTCCGGCGGTTCGAATGATGACAACATCGTGGTTGATTCAACGCGCGTTGAAAGAGACGCACGCATATCCGGCAATAGTGGGGACGACGACATTGTCGTTCGCGATTCTGTAATTGTGGATGACATAGTCATTTCCGGAAACGCAGGTCACGACATCATCGTGTTTGACTCGTCCGCAGTCGGCGACAAAAGCTTTATGCGGGGCGGCAGTGGAAGCGACAACATTCAGATTATCGGTACGAGTCAGTTTTTCGACCGCCTCAGGACCTATGGAGGTGCCGGTCGTGACAACATCGAAACCGCTGCTGGCGTAACATTTGATGGATTGAAGAGATCCAGTTTTTCTGGCAGAGTCGCTGACGCGGCGGCCATTGAAGCCCGTATTAACAACACCGTCACCGGTGCGATCGCAGCGGCCGAAGCCGCCGTACAGGCATTTGATCCTCAACTGACTCTCACACTTAGCAGTTCTTCGATTTCCGAAGGTGCGGGTAACGGTGCATCAACTCTGACAATCACGCGTGCATCCAGCACGGATGCAGATCTGGAAGTTACTCTGACATCTTCCAATCCGGCAAAGCTGTCACTCAACCAAAACACCGTCACGATTCTGGCCGGGCAAAGCTCTGCAACAGTTCTGCTTAACCCACAAAACGATTCTATCGTGGGAAATGACACCGTAGTAACGGTCACTGCCACGGCAAATGGGCTGAACACAAACTCGATCGACGTGACGATTACAGATGATGACGCGGAATCACTTAGCGTCGCGGCTAACGTCAGCACAATTGCTGAGGATACCGGAAGCTCATCAACCACTGGTTCGGCAAATACGGTTTCCTTCACTATCACCAGAACAGGCGACCTGACGTCCGCACAGGTTGTCAATCTTGCGGGATCTCCTGCCAGTGTTTTTGATGTGCCAGCTACAGCCACAATTGCCGCTGGCGACGCGGCAGTAACAATCGACATTCCCACCATTGTCAACACGACTGTTGGAAATGACGTTACGTTTACTCTCACAGCCAGCGCTCCGGGACTCGCGTCAGCAAATGCATCGGTAATCGTGCTGGACAACGATAGCGAACAACTTTCCATTGCGTTTTCGGCACCAACGATTACTGAAACCGGCAGCGACTCGCTTGCAACGCTTACCGTCACGAGAAATTCAGACACGACGAACGCGATGAACGTAACCGTGACGTCGCAGAACCCCGAAAGCGTCACATTCAGCGGCAACGCGGCTGCGCAAATAGTTATCCCAGCCGGAGCGACTTCTGCAAGCATTGCGATTTCCGGAGTTGACGAGACCATCGACGACGGGGATCTGCCGGTAGCTATCATCGCGTCGGCCATTGGTTTCAGTTCGGGCTCTGAGACAATTGTCGCGATTAACGATGATGTCCCAACACTTTCAATCGCACTTTCCGGCACGAATGTCGTTGCGGAAAACGCAGGTATTGGTGCCGTTTCTGCAACGATTTCGCGAAATACAGTTATTACATCGACCGACGTTGTTGTATCGCTCGCAAGCACCGGCGATTCACGACTTTTAGTGCCGACGTCTGTCACAATTCCTGCTGGACAATCGTCTGTGATTGTGTTCTTCGACACAATCGATAACAACATCGTTGACGTGCCTGCTGACGGCACAGCAACCATCACCGCATTAGCCAGCGGTTTTGTTAGTGGCACCACAAACGTGACGATTACCAACGACGATGCGGCGACAATTTCGCTGTCACCTTCCAGCCTGAGCGTGAGTGAAACCGCCGGCGTCGCTGGAGCGACCCTGACACTGTCACGCACAGACTCGTCGATATCCGAGACTGTTGCATTGGCCTATTCTGACACCACATTGATTACCGGCCCCGCCAGCGTCACCTTCAATGTCGGCGACACAAGTGCCAGTGTTGTGCTGGACATCATCGATAACGACCTATACGCCCCTAACGAAGCGGTGACTGTTACAGCTTCTGCATCGGGACACGCGGATGTCTTAACAACCATTGGGGTAACGAATGATGAATCGCTGTCGCTGACTGTTGACACGTCGACGAACACGACAGTCCAGTCAGTTGGAGCTCTGATTACAAGAGTTGCTGACTTTACAATCACCGGACAAACGGCTCCCGGAGCAACGGTACAGATTGATACAAACGGTGACGCGGCTTTTGACGAAGCGTCCACAACCGCTGACCAGAACGGAAATTATGCTGTCAATGTGACACTAACACATGATGACACAAATGGTGGTCGCAACCTTGTTCAGGTGCGATCACTGATAGCCGCAGAAAGTGTCGACACGCTTTCCTCCGTGTTTGATATTCAGCTGGCTATTGGAACCGTTGTCAGGTTTGAGACCAATCAGGATCTTGATAACAGCGGCGTTAACGATTTCTACGACGTGGAGTTACTGGACGCAGACGCACCGGTCACTGTGACTAACTTCCTGTCGTACATCACAGACGGCAGCTACGACAATATGATTATCCACCGCTCACCGTTCAACTTCGTGACTCAAGGGGGTGGTTTTTCCGTTGAGAACAGCGTTGTGTCAAACGTTACGACGAAGCCTTCGATTACCAACGAATTCGCTGCTGCAAATTCTAACGTTCGCGGCACGCTGTCGATGGCTTTGCTTGGCGTCCAGCCAGCGAGCGGAACCAGCGGCTGGTTCGTCAACGTCGTCGACAATTCGTTTCTTGATGCGAATCTGCACACCGTATTTGGAAACGTTATTGGCGATGGCATGGATGTGGTGGACGCCATGAACCAGCTGCCAATCTTTGACCTTAATTTCCCGCTGAACGAGACTGCTCTGGGCGAAACTCCACTTGCCAAATCACCGCTAACTCAGCTGACCGGAGTGGTGGGACTTACGACTAACAGTCTGACAATAACCGGCACGGGCACAAGGTTTACGACCGAATTGCAGGTTGGCGACATCATTCAGATTGGAAACACCCAGCTTGAAGTAACGTCAATTACTTCCGACACAGTGCTGACTGTCGACGTTGAGGCCTCAGCAAATCAATCTGGATTGCTCGCCAATCTATTCACGATTCCAGCAGACGATGATTTCATCATCTTCTCCAACATTGGAGAAATTCTGGATTCAATCTAACCCGGACCAAGTTAGACAGCAGCTCAGACAAAGCCGGGTTGTGGCTTCGCCTGAGCGTTGATGTTACCTGCAGTAAATAGATAGCGTCACTATGCTGTGCCACTCGGCAAATCAGGCAATAGTGGTGTTGAACTGAACTGAACTGAACTGAACTGAACTGAACTGAACTGATCTGATCTGATCTGAACTGAACTGAACTGATCTGAACTGATCTGAACTGAACTGATCTGATCTGATCTGATCTGAACTGAACTGAACTGAACTGAACTGAAGGTAGTAACACGTTGCCGGAGCAAAGTCGCAACAGATCGAAGTAACGTGTGCCTCGCCACTCCATGACATTGGACGAAGTGGTGCGCTACACCAGAAACAGCAACGCGAGGTTGTGTGTGCGACAGCTGCAAAAAGCGTTGGATCTTCTGCTGGCGGGCGGCCTATTTTGAATAGCGGGCCCAACCTCCACCACCTGCTTCTCCATTATCTTTGGTTTCAGCAGTCGGTAGCACAGAATTGGTGGGAGGACTCTCTACCGCGGGCACACCGTTTTGAGCACTCGTGGGCAATGAAGCAATTGCCTCCTCACGAGTAGCAAACGCCACCCAGAAAAAGTCTGTTTTTTTATTTTCGAGCAACATTCAAGTCTTCATCATTGTCTTCATGTTGTCTGACAAATGACACAACACGGCTACCCCACCG
>JBDNFN010000286.1:0-7287 GCA_041689795.1 Fuerstiella sp.
CGATCGTTGACGTGACGTCCAGCAAAAAATAAACCAGATGACCGTCCGACAGCCAGTCACCCGGCGACGGAGGAAATAACCAACTCGCCTCTGGCTGCCATTCGCGAAATTTACGACCCATCCCGGAAACTCAATCGAAAACAAGCAAACGAAAAATGCGCTGTCAACTAAAGACATCTTAACTCACTTCTTCAACGAAAACCACGGCTGAAACGGTTTCCGGACAGGCTACCTAGCCAGTTTCGGCAAACCGGTCAGCAACGAACCCGTCGTCGCGGCGAGTGTCTCTACCCACTGTTCCAAGGGGGCCATCGCAGCCATCAGCTCGCTTCGAGACCTGTAATCTCCGCGTATGGCTCGGTTGACAATGCTGGCGTAGGTTCGCTGCAACTTGTCAGCGATTTGGTTGTACTCTTTTATCTTCGGATCGTTCGCGGCCTGAACCAGGTATTCATGAATGACCTCAATAGGAAGCAAATATTCGACTTCGAATTGGGCATCTTCGCGATTTTTGCGTTCGGCCGCCGGTTTGTGAACTCGAACCACCGGCAATTGCTTGTCTCGCAGTGCCTCCGGCATTCTTCCTGCAAATAAGCTCAACATCAGGCCGAAAGGACGAAACACATACCAACGGTCAGAACGCTGAATGGCCAGAAAGTGACGAACAGCTTGAAAATGCTTGTCTTGGTGGTAGCTTTTTTCAGTTGTCAGCACCGTGAATACAACTCGTTTGTCGTCGACGATTCGTGTTTCCAGTAGTTTGATGCTGCGGATACGCACCATGTCCCGCAGCGTGAACCAAAACAGCATGCTGCCGACTTCGAATTTCCTTTTCCCAAACAGTCCGCGTTCCAGAATGCTGGAGTGGATTGCGTATCTTTCCAGGACGATTTCGGGGCGGAATAGGGAGCGAATTGCGGGGTCTACCATTAGCATCACTGCCTGATCATCTCCGGCGTTGGAAGCGGCCACCATCGCATTCAAGGCCGCTTCAGCGGAGGAAGCACCATCAAGCAGTTCAACAAGGCCCGATGGGGCTGATGGATCGTCGTGTTGAGTTTGTTCATCGCTCGGGCGAGGTTCAGTTTCCGTAGCTGCCGTCGGGCTGCCATTCTCCGGCGTTTCGTCGGGTAACGATTTCGCCGTGTTGCCGGTCTGAACAATGAGAGAAAAAAATAGCATGCTGCTGATGAAGATTGACGACTGCATGTGCGAAGTTACCCTGTTTGTCAAACGGTGTCAGTAATTCGTCTGAGCAGGACATCCAGTTGTCCGTCAAAGACTTTGTTCAGCCTTGCGAAGCCGCCTTGCTGTTTGAACGCTCCGGTTTCAAATGATTTGTGGTCGATGATAACATTCTGTTTGATTTGTTTGCCAATCCGTTCCAGCCACTGACGTTGTCGCCGTTCAGTGTTCGTCAATCAACATTGGATGGCCCCAGCGATTTCCTCTTTATCTTGGCACCGCCGGGTACAATGTTCTCTACACAAGCAATGCTGCATGGACAATGGGAATGAATTACGTCTGGCTTGAAGGCATCGTTGAAAACGGTCAGAGCGTTTTGCTTTACCCTGGTGGCGGTGTCACGGCTCTTGAGATTCAGTATTTGCTTGAAGACTGGTACATTCGCGTTGGTGATCTGCTCATGCCGGGATTCTAGCTGACTGTACTGAGACGAACTCTTGATTCATGGCGCTGGCTGAAATCAGGCATCAATTTCGTTGTTTTACAATGCGTGTCTGGAAGGTAATCGGTTATGTCCCTCGACGTTCAGCAAGCATCACTGTGCATTGAACGAATCGTGTCACGAGATTTTGCGGCGGAGGAACGAACTTTGGTGCAAAACATTCTCGCTAAATACGGGACAAAGCCACACCACGTCGAGCGCGATCGAGTGCGGTTGTGTGTATTAAAACTTGCGCGTGGCGATCTCAGAAAACTTGAACGACAAATAACGGTTGCCAGTACCGACTTTCGTGATGTCGTCGGTGCTGCGGAGTACCCAAGGCAGTTGAGTGTTGGGTTTTCTGGCTTTGATCGCATGAATGCAGCTGAGCGGGCTCTTATCGAAGAAGATGATCGCCAGCAGTATTCAGACTGGCTGGACCGATAGAAGGAAATGGTGCCGAAAGCAGGTGCCATGCACTTGAACTGATGCGCTCAACTCACCTGTTTGCTGTAGAGGTGCTGTTGGAATCCTGCGAAGACTCGGCCGATTTCCTCGGGCTTGCCAAGATCGGCGAGGGCATCCGGCAGTGAATCATGGTACTTCAGACGAAGTAGCGGGGTCAGTTTTTCTCTGTCGAGTTCGCCGACGCCTTCGGTGATGTAATGAGCCAGGACGAATTCGAGGAAGGCTTGTTGCTTGCTGTTGAAGTGAGCGCTGATGGCGGGGCGAGCGATGGTGGCTCGGGCTTCGCGTGTGACGGGTGGTAGAGCCCAGGCGACGTGGGCGAGTACATCGAACAGGTCGCTCTGTTCGGCGTCGATGATCTTCTGCATTTCGGTCAGCTGTTCGTTGCCGAATCCATTTTCCGCCAGGCCTTCCAGCAGCTTTTTGCGAGTTTCCGGAACGCTCCAGATGGCTCGCAGTTCGGCTTCGTCTTTGAAGAATTCCGGCAGTTTGCCGAACAGCATTTCCATAAACTGTTGCGACGACATTGGGGTTCCGCCGGGATGCCAGAACGAAGTCACCATCATGTGCTGGATGTTGCGTTCTTTGCCGTCGGCCAATTTGACTTTCGCCCTGTTCTTTTTCTCACAGACGCACTTTACCTGGCCGCAGACTTCGCACGATTCTTCGGGACACTCGCACGGTCGTTTACCGCACTTGCGGCAAGGTTTGAGTCCAGGCCTTTCGCAAACGCAGGTCGACTGGCCGCAGATGTCGCAGGTTTCCGGTTCAACCGGTTCGCCGTCCCATTCTGGATCGCTGAAGTGATGGTGCGCCTTCACGAAGTCGTAAACCGTGAAATAGTCTTTGCCGTCGTACAGGCGAGTTCCTCGGCCGATGATCTGCTTGAATTCGATCATGGAATTGATCGGACGCATCAGCACGATGTTCCGCACGTTGCGAGCATCCACGCCGGTGGATAGTTTCTGCGAACTGGTGAGGATCGTGGGTATCGACTTTTCATTGTCCTGAAACTCCCGCAGGAACGCATCACCACGAGAACCTTCGTCCGCAGTCACTCGCACGCAGTAGTTTGGATCTGTGCTGGTCTTCATTTGGTTGATCAGATCCCGCACGGCGAGGGCGTGTATCTGAGTCGCACAAAAGACGATGGTCTTTTCTTTTTGGTTGATCTGCTCCATAAAGATCTGGACGCGTTTTCGTTCCCGCTCCGTGATCTCGATGATCTTGTTAAAATCTTTTTCTTCGTAGAGTTTGCCGGCTTCCACTTCGCCGTCCACCACAGCATCGTCTGGCGTGTAAACGTATTCGTCCAGAGTCGTCTGAATCTGCTTCACTCGAAACGGCGTCAGGTAACCGTCGTTGATGCCTTCTTTCAGTGAATACGTGAACACGGGATCGCCGAAATACTTGTACGTGTCCACGTTGTCTTTGCGCTTCGGCGTCGCAGTCAGACCCAGTTGCACGGCGGGCGAGAAGTATTCGAGGATTTTTCGCCAGGTGCTTTCGTCTCTGGCCCCGCCGCGATGGCATTCGTCAATCACGATAAAGTCGAAGAAGTCCGGCGGATAGTCACCGAACCAGGGCGACGGTTCGCCGTCCTTTGTTGGGCCACACATGAAGGTCTGGAAGATCGTGAAGAACAGACTGCCGTTCTTGGGCACTCGACCTTTCTTTTTGATCTCATCCGGGGCAATGCGGACTACGGCATCTTCCGGAAATGCTGAGAACGCATTGAACGCCTGATTGGCCAGATTGTTGCGGTCGGCCAGAAACAGGATGCGAGGTCGGCGAGTCGCTTCGTTGCCGGCTTTCCAGTCGGCCAGATTCCAGCGACTCTGAAACAGCTTCCACGCCAGTTGAAAGGCGATGAACGTCTTGCCCGTCCCGGTGGCCAGCGTCAGCAGAACGCGATCTTTGCCAGCGGCGATGGATTCCAGAACGCGGTCGATGGCGATGTCCTGGTAGTAACGGCCCTGAAAGTATCCGCCTCGATCTTCGAACGGCACTGCGGCGAAGCGATCACGCCAGGCGTTCTGTTCGGCAAAGGTCCGGTTCCAGAGTTCTTCCGGGGTTGGAAAGGTTGGCAGTTCGCCTTCCGTCCCATCCTGCATGTCGATGCCGTAAATGCCTTGGCCGTTGGTGGCATAGGTAAACCGAATTTTCAGCTTGTCCGCGTAGTCCTTCGCCTGCCCGACGCCTTCGGTCAGGAGTTTATCCCACGCCTTGGCCTCAACCACCGCCAGCTTCGTGTTGCGATACTCCAGCACATAATCAGCCGACAGCGCCTTGCCACGTCGCCCGTGGCCTTCCAGCCGTCCCAGTGTGATCGGGTATTCGCGACGAATACGACTGCCTTCGACTGTGCCCCAGCCTGCTGCGGCGAGCGCTGGGTCGATGTGTTCGGCTCTGGTTTCGGCTTCGTTCATTTGTAGGGAAGCCAATCGTTGGAATCGCGTGTCAGCAACGCCATGAGTTTGGGATGGACAAAGAGTTTTTCACGGCCAATACTTCGTTCTGTCAGAATGCCGATTTTTACAAGTTCCTTGAGATATCTTGATGCCGTCTGCCTCACAGCGATCTCTCGCTCAGTCAAGTTTTGGATTCGGCAGTATGGCATTTCGAAAATCAGGTTGACTAATTCGTGGCTGTAAATCTTGGGGGCAGCCTTGCGAACATGATCAACCGTTTCACCTTGCAGTTTTCGAATCGCCGCGATCTTGGCCACCGTCCAAATTGAAGTTTCCTGAACGCCCTTCAGCATAAACAAGACCCATTCTTCCCAAGCGGAATTCCGCGTCACTTCCAGCAACAATCGGTAATAGTCGGACTTGTGTTGAATGATGTAACGGCTCAGGTACAAAATCGGGAGCGTGAGAAGATCCTGGCTGATGAAGAACAAACTATTCAGGACTCGGCCAGTTCGTCCGTTGCCATCAGTGAACGGGTGGATGGCTTCAAACTGGTAATGAGCCACAGCCATTCGAACGAGCGGATCCAGGTCGGTGGCTTCGTGTAAGAACCGCTCCCAATTTGCGAGCAGCGAACGCAGCAAGTCTTCGCCCACAGGTGGCGTGTAGATAATCTCACCGGTCTGCCTTGCCAATGCTGTCCCTGGCACGCGGCGGATCTGCATTTGGATGCCCTTGATCTGGGTGCAGATTTCTTCGGCTGTCCGAGTCGTCAACGGGCGTTGCAATAAGGAACGAAATCCCTCCAACAGAGACCGGCTGTATCGCAGGGCTTCTTTGGTGGCCGCATCAGCGTTATCGTCGACTTCACGAAATTGGAACAACTGATCCGTTGTGGTGACAATGTTTTCGATTTCGGAGCTTGCCTGGGCTTCGAGCAGTGGCAGCGTGTTGATCAGGACTCCCTGATTGGGAATGAGTTCTGCGGCCTGCTTGACTTCCGCCAGAGCGGCCCGAGCTTCAATACACGCCTTCAATACCGCCTTGGTTTCCAAATCCACCCCAGGCGCCAATAGAGGGAGTTCATTGTACGGGGTCTCAGGACTCCAGAATGCCAATGATTTCTTGGTTTTTTGAGTGTTTGGCATGGTTTGAAACGATATGTACGCGCGATTGACACGTCAACGGAACGTGTTGCAAATATGTAACATTTGTAACACATTCAGCAAACAAATCGAAAACATTACAGTTCGCCGTTGAATGCCTGGTGCAGCAGTGACTTTTTCAGATCGTCGAGCGCGGCGAGTTTTTGCTGGTAGATGGATTCGAGACGCTGGGTTTCTTCTTCGAGGATGTCGAATTGTTGGACGATTGCTTCTTGGGCGGTCGGACATGGCATGGGAATCATCAGTTCAGCCACGGACTTCGTGTTGATAACGCCTTGCGCTGATCCTGTTGTCATCCCCAACAGTTGTTCGCGTCCAGCAGGCGACTGACAGTACCGTTCCAAGAAAGCGGCATTCCCTTCAGTCGGTCTGGCAAAAACGATGTTTGCGCAGTTGAGTTCTCCAACGGCTTCATGAATGGCGCAACAGTCACCACGATTTGCACCGACCCGCACAAACAGCAAGTCACCGACCTGCAATCGCGATTTCTTGAGTCGTTCATGAAATTCTCGTGTGATGTACTGGACACCCCCCCAATCGAGCCGACCCGGCCTGACATTCTGTGATCGCAGAAACGGTATTCCTTTTGTTGCCTCACAATAGAATTCTGATGTAGGCCCAACATGCCCGACGGAGACACGCTGACAGATGTCGCCCAATCTTGTCGCCACCCAGCCGTCGCCGCGTTGGGTGAAGACGGATTGGAGGTGGCTTTCGAAGATGGCGCGGGCGTTTTGGAGGTTCTTTTCGGCGTTGGCTTTGGCGGTGGCGATGCCCTCAAACGCTTCGTCGAGGATGCCAACGATCCGCCGCTGCTCGGTCAGCGGGGGGACGGGAATGGGATACGCCTCGATGAACTCTTTGGCGACTCGCTTGTGTCCGACTGCTCCACTCATTCGCGCCGCGCCTTCGACTCTGAACGCTTCCCGCGAGAGGAAGTAATACAGCCATTCCTTGCTCACCGAACTGTCGGGACGGAACACGATGTATTCGCTCGAACCAAAGCCGACGCCATTCTTGAGACCGGACGCGATGCCCAGCTTTCCATTCTCGAAACACGGCGTGATTTTCGCGAGGAGCACGTCGCCTTCAGCGAAGTAGGTGTAGCTGCCAGCGACTTCGCTCAGGGGCTTCGCTTGATTCGCGACCACGAACATCTGGTCAATGCCCATTGCCTCCATCGGCAGGAATGACACCAAGTCCGACTCGGCGAGTTTGTCGCGAGCCTCAGACTTCGGCGGCTTTATCTGGCAAACCTCCGCCAGCGTTTTTGTCGGCCACGATTTCGTCATAGCAGCCCCCGAATCGTCAGCAGCACTTCGGCACTCTCAGTATCCAGCGACGCGATCTCGTCCATGATGTCTTCCGGGCTGCGGTGGATGACTTCTTCGCCGCGCCACCCGTCATTCCCGCGCCACCCGTCATTCCCGCGCAGGCGGGAACCCAGCGAATCGTGCGCTGGCTGGGTTCCCGCCTGCGCGGGAATGACGGGCGCTGGACTGCTGCCGACTATGCAGCCATCACGGCTAAATGATTGAATCATACAGATCCTTCCACTCCGGGTTCATTTCCGCGC
>JBDNFN010000287.1:0-16820 GCA_041689795.1 Fuerstiella sp.
ATGAGCGCCCACTATTCACGGGGAAGTCCAGGGTCAAGCAGCACCTCGGGCAAACCTTCCTCTCGAAACGCCGACTCGCTCTACAGAACTAGCGCAACCTTTCCCATGTGAACTACAAAGAACGGCTATTCCAAATTTCCAACAGCCCAGGACGGGACCTGCCCCATTCCGATCGCCTGACCAACTTACCTCGGTCGCCCTAAATTTTTCCAAAATCGCGTACCGTCATCAGAATGTGATTAACACAGTTCGACCCGTTGCGATCTATTGTGACTGTTCGCATTTGCGTCTGCGAATATCCGCCTTGGTGTAAACTCATCTCTTTACCCCACCTAGTTGTACCCTTGCGATACGTTTGGTAATGTTTGGAATGTTGGACAACCGGACTTCATTTGTACTAGTAGAACTATGACTACGACAGAAGAATACCTGCTGGTCAAAGAGACGGCCGAACTGCTAGGGGTTTCTGCTAATACCGTCCGAGCGTGGGCGTTGTCGGGGAAGCTTCAGGAGTACCGGCACCCTGTGAATAACTACCGCCTTTTTAAGCGTGATGAGGTCGCGGCACTCCTCGCACAGATCACAAATCCAGAGCCGGTTCATCCGCCAAAACGAAGGGCGAAGTAAGCGTGACTGAAACCCAACAAGCTTCAACCGACGTAAATACCGACTTCACAAAGAAGGTCGTCGCACTTCGCATGGCTGTTGCAAGGCAAGGTGAAATGGACCGCTCCAAGTGGTGGAACACGAAAGGTCTCCTAAGCAGAGTCGGGGAGCTCGCCATTTCGCGAGGCTTCCCCAAAAGTCACGTGTTCGCTCGATCCAGAGCTGCCTTCGCGGTCGCATCGTCTCGCTCCGAAGAAGTGTTCAATCCGCCGGACTCATACACGCTTTGGCGACTGCCAGTTGAAATCGAGGATCAGCTTGAGGACGCTTGGGCTGGTTGGCTGGAAAGTCCTGATGAGTGGAAGGATTTGCTCGAACGGATTGATGCAGCTGGGGGCAATGATCTCGTCTCTGCATTGACCAGCCTTGATCTTGTCTCGGAGCGGTCCGCGAATCGTGTGAAGGGGCTGCGCCGAGCCGACGATCTAAAGTCCGTACCGCTCAAGCTAAATGGCGAGACCGTTATCGAGGCAATCGAGCTGTTGGCGGTTGCACATGGCAGCAGTGAGCCAGGAAAGCTGGCCGTACCGTTCATTCGGGAAGAGGACTTCCCGAAATGAACGCAGCTACCGAAACATTGAGCTCCAACCTGGCGATAAGGGGCCCATTCATCGAGGCGACGTTTCGCGCGTTCTCGGACTGGGATCTCACGGCGACACCGAAAGAAAACCTTGAGCAGGTACAACAGGAGAATGCCGTAGGTGCCTCATCTGAGTCGTGGTTGAAGCAGTTCATCAAGGTCTTGAAAATACGCTACGACCTACAGGATCTAGACCGACGTTTAATCGAGCTCGTGCAACTTGGTTGGCACATTGAAGATTGGCGGCCCGTCCAGTTGTGGCACATCAGTCGGAAAGATGAACTCCTACGTGAGTTTGTCGCGAACTGGGCATTCGAACGTCGCGAACAAGGCATCGTGATTCTTACTGTTGATTCGGTCGTTGAGTTTCTTCACTCACTTGTGAATGAACGACTCGGCTCCATCGATTCGTGGAAAGACAATACTTACCGTCGGGTTGCGAGCGGGCTTCTAAAGACAGCCACTGAATTCAATCTTTTGCGAGGCCATGCCAACAAGGAATTCGAAGCTTATCGACTTCCCGAACGCAGTCTGATCTACCTGCTGTATGTGCTGATGGAACGTGAGAACAACACACGCAAAGTCATCGAAGCAGAAGATTGGCGGCTGTTCCTGATGAAGCCAAATGAAGTTGAAGAAGAACTCCTTCGTCTTCATCAATACGGCAAGCTGCGGTTTGAGCGAGCTGGCAGTTTTCTGGAACTGACACTGCCATGTGAGAACACAGACGAATACGTCAGGAGCGTGGCTCTATGAAAGACTGGAAATCACGACTCCGCGATACGCTTGAGCCGATCCTGACCAAGCAGGACCCGAGACCGGACATCAGTGCGTACAAGGACATGCCATTGTGCATCTTTTTGTATGACCCGACTGCAGAGTTTGAATTACGTCAGGAACTTTCGCTGCTCCAAACCAGGTTGGAGCAGAAAGGCAAGCGCATTATTCGCGTCTCGTTGATGGATTGCATGATGGAAGCTCTCGAGAACGCGGGTGTCTCGCCGGAAGCACTCGTCGAAAATGAAGTCATGCTCGGGCACAACGGCCACCAGACCGTGGCGCAGACAATTCACCAAGTGCTCAGCGAGTACTCACCGCTTGACCAACTGGTTCTGGACAAAGTTCCAGACGATGCCGATCCACATCGCGACATCTTGTGGATCACACGTGCCGGAGCACTTTATCCGTGCTACCGCACATCCACCTTGGTCGAACACTTTCAGGCGAAGCTGGAGATTCCCGGTGTTCTGTTCTACCCCGGTGAGATCATTCCGCCTGCCGGATTGAGCTTCATGGGCGTGCACGATGCCGAACACAACTATCGGGCCAAGCTTCTGTGACAGGAAAACAATCGATGGCACCACAATACATCAAAGAAATATTTGCTCGCGACATTCACCGCGACATCCGCGAAGTCATTAAGGTCGACCAAGACGGCGAAGAGGTAGTCCGCGACGAGATAAGTGAGTACATCGTCACCAAAACGATCCTCCACAATTTTGTGGAAGTCCTCGAAGCGTATTGCGAGGCTCCGAACAAGCCGAGCGATCGGATGGCTGTATGGATCTCGGGCTTCTTCGGTTCAGGTAAATCGAGCTTCGCGAAACTGTTGGGCCTGGCACTCGCCAACCGTCAGCTTGGGGCCGATACGACCAGTGAGCTGCTCGCCACCCACATCGGCGATCCCAAAGTCCAGGTCCTCATCAAGACAGTCGTCGAGAAGATCCCAACCGAGGCTGTGATCTTTGACGTCGCTACCGAACGCGGCGTGATGCACGGCAACCAGATGTTGACCGAGATCATGTATCGGCAACTTCTGGAACATCTAGGCTATGCCCGCGATCTCGACCTGGCTGAATTGGAAATCACCCTCGAAGGAGAGGGACGCCTCGACCAATTCCGCGAAACCTACAAGAAACTGTTCCCCAAGAAGGACTGGGACAAAGCCAAGAATCTTGTCGCCTTTGCCATGAACGAAGCCAGTCGTGTTCTGCACGAACTGGAACCCGAAACGTACTCCTCCCCCGACTCATGGGTAAAGGGAGCACGTGAACGCGCCGACGTCAGTCCCAATCATTTGGCTCAGCGTTGCAAAGAACTGACGGCCCGGCGAGGAGAGAATCGAAACCTCGTGTTTGTAATCGACGAAGTCGGACAATTCGTTGCTCGCACCGTCAACAAGATGCTCGATTTGCAGGGCATCGTGCAAGCTCTCGGTCGCGTTGGTCAGGGGCAGTTTTGGGTCGTCGTGACTTCGCAGGAGAAGCTGAACGAACTTGTCGGTGGACTCGACGATTCTCGCGTCGAGCTGGCGCGACTGATGGACCGGTTTCCGTTGCAGGTCCACCTTGAGCCAAGCGATATTTCAGAAGTCACCAGCAAACGTGTTTTGGCGAAGACCGCTGATTCCGAAAAAACGCTGGCAGCACTCTTTGAAGCGAATCGTGGCAGCCTCGCGGCCAATGCGACATTATCAGCCGACATCAAGTTGCCGCAGATCAACCGCGAGAGTTTCATCGAACTCTACCCGATGGTCCCGTATCAGGTGGACTTTGTGATCCACGTGGTCTCCGGCCTGCGAACACAGGGCGGGTCAAGTCGTCACGTCGGTGGTGCGAATCGTACGGTCATCAAACTGGCCCAGCAGTTGCTGGCACACCCCAAGACCGGACTGGGTGACTGCGAGGTCGGACAATTGGTGACCGTCGAGCACATTTACGACCTTGTCCGCGACAACATCGACAGCACAATTCGCGATAAGATCGACCGCCTGGCAACCGAAGTGGAGCATCCATTCGCACAGAGAGTTGCGAAGGCCATTTGCCTGCTTCAATTCGTCAAGAGTATCCACCGGAATGCTGAGAATCTCGCGGCAGCCCTCTATCCGAAGGTGGGCGGCGATTCAGTTCGCGCCAGCGTCGATCAAGCTCTACAGGCATTGGTGGCGGCACACAAGATTCGACTCGGTGACGACGGCTATCGCATTCCGACTCCCACCGAAGACGATTGGGAAACGCAGCGAGCCGCACTCAAGCCCAAACGCGCCGACACCAATCAGATTCTTCGCGAAACAATGGAACGGCTATGGCAGCCGCAGCCAGGTCACACACTGCTAAGCACACGAGTGTTCAAGGGCAGTCTTTGGCTCGATGGTCGCGAACGAATCAAGGGCGACATTCAATTTCAGGTCCGTCTGGCTGAAGACAAAGCTGACTATGAACGTCTTTGCGACGAATCACGTCGCCAAAGTCAGGCGGAGCGTGAAACAGTCTTCTGGGTAATCCCGGTCGATGAAAAAATCGACAAGGAAGTGACCGAAGTGTTTCGGTCAAAAGAAATGATCACCAAGAAGGAACGTGGAGCCCAGACGTCTGCCGAAACACGGTTGCTGTCTGAGGAAGGTCGACGGCGTGACACGCGTCGTGGTGAAGTACGGCGGTTGCTGGAACAAGCAGCTCTTTCTTCGATGGTCTATTTCCGTGGTAATGATCGCAGCCCCGATGAGAATGACGTCACGGTTGTGAAAGCCGCTGAAAGCATTCTGGCTCATTCGCTACCCGATGTCTTTGACCGGTTTTCCGATGGAGCAGCCCGTGTTGCGAAAAAAGATATCACGGCCATGCTGGAAAGTGAGGACTTGCGGGGACTTCCGTCCGTCTATTCAACGCTCAAGCTGCTTCGCAACGAAGGCGGGACGTTGGTTGTTGAAACCGACTCCGGTCCACTTGGCGAAATGCTCACATGGATCAGCAATAAGAGCGACTACGGCGTCAACCCACAGGGGAAAGCCTTGGAGGCTGAGTTCGGTAGCTCGCCCTACGGCTGGGATGTAGATGTCGTCAAGCTTTTCACGCTGTGTCTGTTACGAGCGGGACAAACTACAGTGACCAGCCAGGGGCTTTCCATTAACGCAGTGGAAGACTTCGGTGCCAGTGACGTCTTCACCAACAATACGAAGTTTCGATCAGCGACATTCCGCCCGAAGAAGGTGCTGGACTTTGCGGAGGTGGTCAAAGCCGCTGATGCCTTCAAGAGCACGTTTGGCGAAGATATTAAGCAGCTGACGCAGGACGAGGTCGCCAAGTCAATTCGTGAGAAGGCGATCAGTCGGCAACGGGAGTTGCGTGAAGTGCAAGCGATGCTTGAGCGGCACCAGTTACCCGGCACTGATTTGTTCACGTCCGGGATCAGCCAGATGGAGCAGATCTCCACGGCTGGCGAGGAAGAAACGATCCTGGGTTTCGCCAGTGGACACGCTGAACTGAAGGACGCGCTGGCCAGAGCAGCCGACATTCAGTCCACGATCGCCGAGCCACAGTTGCAAACGCTCAGTCGCGCGCGTCGCGTGCTGAAACACCATTGGCCGTTTCTGTCGCAGGAAGCAAACACGACCGACGAAGATCGCGAATGTGCTGAACAGTTATCGGATCTGATGCAGAAGGAAACCTTCTACAAGGAGCTTCCGAGCATCGATCAGCATGCTGGGCGACTGGAAGGTCTTTATGACGCCACGTTCAAAGCGGCTGTCCAGGCTCGGTCCGAATGCTACACGTCTGCCGTCGAGCAATTGAAATCAACCGCAGGCTGGGACCAACTCGAAGAAGATGTGCAACAACGGATCTGTGATCCGCTTTCCAGCTGCACGTCGAGTGACGTTCCGAGCACAACACCGATTCCACAACTGCGAGCCGATGTGGATGCGTGCGACAAGCGACTGGCCGACGCCGTGGCCGAAGTCCATCGGCTGATCGAAGGCGACCGGATCGTGCAGGTGAAAGTGGGCGGGCACTTCAAAGGCGGGATCGACACGGAAGAACAACTGGATACTGCACTCAGCAGTCTTCGCGACGAGTGTCTGCATCACATTGGAAAAAATAAACGAGTTTTGATTCGGTGATCGGGCGTCGGTGGACGGGGGTCGGAAAGCGGCAGATAGTGGGCGGGGGTCTGTGGTCGGTAACGAGGGAGCAATGGGGATGGCTGTTCGGAGTTATCAGGATTTAGAAGTTTGGCAAAAGGCGATGGACTTGGCGCAAATGATTTATGACGTGACGAAGAAGTTTCCGCGCGAGGAAGCGTATGGCCTGACAAGTCAGATCCGACGTGCGGCGGTCTCGGTCCCTTCGAATATTGCCGAAGGTCAGGGCCGCAGCTCCACCAAAGACTTCCTACGACACTTGTCCATTGCTTACGGATCGCTATGTGAAGTGGAAACCCAGCTTCTACTTTCCGAGCGGCTCGGATACGTCGACTCCACACACACCCATCAGACAACCGCCTTATGCCAAACCGTAGGCCGCCTCCTAAATGGCCTCATGCGTTCGCTCCGCGCAAAACTCTCCCCCGACCTCTGACCCCCGAACCCCGAACCCCACTTTCCGACCCCCGACCACTGGCCACCGAACACCGCCCCCATGGATAAAGATACACGCAACAAACTGCAACGAGCTACACAACAGGTTCGGCGAATTCTTGAAGAGGAATTTGCCGAGCAGTTGGAAGGAACGTTCGATGTGCTTCCCAATGGCAAGATTCTGCCTGAGCCGGGCAAGCACCTCGATGCGCGGCAGCGTCTGACTCGCCGGAAGCTGGTCGATGCGGTTGAGCACATCAAGGCGGGTGGGAAAACTCCACAAGAGGCCGTAGACGAATACACTCGCGAAGCAGCGTTTACGTTCCTCAATCGCTTTGTCGCCCTGCGAATGCTGGAAGCTCGCGCCCTGGTACAGGAGTGTGTCTCGAAGGGGGACACTTCAAGCGGCTTCAAAGAGTTCTGCGGACTTGCTCCGGGACTGTCCAGCTTGGAGGACGGTGGATACAGACTGTATCTGGAATGCTTGTTTGATGAGTTGACTGTTGAAGTGAAGGTCCTTTTCGATCGGCGAGATTCGGCAAGTTTACTGTGGCCTGGACGGGGCGCACTAACGGAACTGCTCGACGTTCTGGGGCAGGCCGATCTGGTGGGCGTGTGGAGCGAGGACGAGACGATCGGCTGGGTTTATCAGTACTTCAATAGCGGTGAGGAGCGGAAGAAGATGCGTGAGGAGTCGCAGGCTCCCCGCAACAGTCACGAGCTCGCCGTACGCAACCAGTTCTTCACGCCACGGTATGTCGTCGAGTTCCTGACCGACAACACACTGGGCCGCATTTGGTACGAGATGCGACGGGGGCAGACGCGACTGGTCGAGCAGTGCCAGTATTTGGTCCGCCGTCCCAGCGAAGTGTTTGTGGGCGAAGATCAAGAACCGCCGATTGACGACAGTGACGCCGAACAGGACCTCAGCCAGGATGAGTTGCTACAGAAGACGGTATACATCCCGTACCGAGCGAAGAAAGATCCTCGCGATTTGAAGATCCTCGATCCGGCCTGCGGCAGTGGTCACTTTCTGCTGTACGCGTTTGACCTGCTGATCTCGATCTACGATGAAGCTTGGCACGACGACCAGAGTCCCGAATTCGAAGTGACTGGGCGGCGCCTGTCGGACGATTATCCTGAGCTGATGCAGCTTCGTGCCATATTGCCAGGGCTGGTGATGGCTCACAATCTGCATGGGATCGACATCGACCCACGAGCGGCCCAGATCGCGGCACTTGCTTTGTGGATGCGAGGGCAGCGGGCATTTAATGACTTTCAGATCTCGGCAGAGCAGCGTTGTACGATTGTACGTTCAAACATCGTGTGTGCCGAGCCGATGCCTGGCGAAGCCGCGTTTCTGGATGAGTTCATCACCGAGCACCTGTCAGGTGATGCCGAAGGCCGCTTCCTGGCGAGTCTTGTGCGAAAAGTCTTCGAGGTGATGAAGCTAGCGGGGGAGGCAGGCTCGCTGCTGAAAATCGAAGTAGACATCGCTGAGGAAGTTGCGAAAGCTAAACAGCAATGGTTGGAACGCCCGGAATTCAAGCAGCAAACTCTTTTTGATAATGGTCCAGCGTCCGTGCAGCAGGAACTCGACCTGACCCGAGGGATCACGGATGAATCATTCTGGGAAGAAGCCGAGCAGCGTATTTATGACGCGTTGCGTGACTACTCGGAGCAAGCTGAGCGAGGCGGTGGTTTTCAGCGGCGTCTATTCGTTGCTGACACGGCAAGAGGATTCGCATTTGTGGATCTCAGTCGTCAAAGCTACGACGTGATTCTAATGAATCCACCATTCGGTGAACCCGTAGACAATTCGAAGAACTACATTTTCGAATCATACGAGATCTCGAAATTCGACATTGCCGCTACATTTGCTCATCGAGCGGCTTCGCAACTCACCGATCGCGGACTTGTCGGGAAACTTACAAATCGCGCATTGTTCTTTGGGCAGATGCTCTCGAAGTGGCGCGAAGTTCTGTTCATCGACAGTGGGAGACTCTGCCTGCTGGCGGATCTTGGTCTCGGTGTGTTAGATAACGCTCTCGTAGAGACGGCGGCGATTGTCTACGAACGAGCATCGCCTTCGAAAGATGCTGTATTTCTTCGCGCTCAACAATGTGATTTGCGGAAGCTCTGTGTGCATCACGCCCCCGCAGCAGCAGCAGACGTTTTTGTGCAGTTTCTGCTCGATTTTAAGCGACTGCCCGACAGTCCTTTTGCATACTGGATACCCGCTACATGGATGCACGCCTTTGGATCGTTGCCACGGCTAGACGAGTGTGGCGTCGTTGTGAAACAGGGCATGCAGACTGCCGACAATTTCCGGTTTGTACGACTTTGGTGGGAGGTCTCGCGAGGGGATCACTGTTGGTATCCGTTTTCGAAAGGCGGTGGTTTTGGTCCCCAATGGAAAGAGACCGAGGTCGTCGTAAACTGGCATCGAAACGGACTGGAGGTAAAGGCTTTTAGTGAAGGTCGCTACGGCACATGGACAAAACAGATCACTAATACCGACTACTTTTTTCGACCAGGACTCACCTATCCGCCAGCACGCGTTGAATTCAGCCCCCGAGTGCTTTCGAAAGGATGCGCCGTTGGCATTGCCCCGATTATCTGCTTTGACGAGCCTAGGGATAACACACACGACAATTTGATGCGTGTCCTTGCGATTCTCTCATCTAGCGCATTTCGTGCTCTAGTCAACCTAACTACAACAAGTGCAGAGGCATCACGAAGGTCGTACCGCGAAAAAGCGGTGGCTGCGACTCCCACAGTAGACTTTGCTGCAGTTCCTCATTCTGCAATCCAGATAATTGAGGAACTCATCGTTACCCTGCAGCAGCTAGAGGAAAGCAGTGAAACTTCACGTTGGTTTTCACGTCCTCGCCAGCCGGATGAACTGACGTCACTTGTGGAACAGATCCGATCGCTCCGGGCGCAGAATGATGCAGAGATCGGAAATCTGTACGGATTCACAGGTCCACCGTACGGTATGTTTGACGCTACTGGGTATGACGACTGCGAGCTTCACCTCAGGGGTCGCGACCGAAGTCGCGAAAGTTATTCAGTGGGAATTGCGTTCGGACACTTTAGCAGCATGTCGAAGCCAGAGCCGGAACGGGACGCCAATGTGAACGACGTTTATGAGATCATTCAACGTCGTGTCTCTTTTGGAATGGCGTCGGGCGAACATGTTAACGTACACCCCGATGTGCTTGTCGATGACCTGGGGCATTCTCACGATCTTGCCACGCGGGCCTTTTCCGTAATTCCGAGGAATGACCTAGAGACTCAGGACGGTGATTCTTCAGACGAGGAAGCGTTTCGCAAGTATTTTCGGAAGTCATTTTTTTCTGAGCATATTAAAAAGTACACCCTAAGTCGCCGCAAAGCTCCAATCTACTGGCAGCTAGGAATCGCATCGGGAGGCTACTCGGTTTGGCTGTACTACCACCGGTTCACCCGAGACACCTTTTTCCAGGTGCTAAACGAGTATGTCAAACCTAAGCTGAACCACGAACGGCAGAAGCTCGACCGGCTGGTGGGCGAAGCGGGGGGCGAGCCAACTCGGTCGCAACGCAAGGAGATCGAGGACCAGGAGAAGTTCGTTGCCGAATTGACAGCGATGGCAGAAGAAGTCGAGCGGATTGCCCCGCTGTGGAATCCTAACCTTGACGACGGGGTGATCATCAACTTCGCCCCACTTTGGCGACTCGTTCCGCAGAACAAGTCCTGGCAGAAGGAATGCAAGTCCTGCTGGGACAAGCTGGTCAAGGGCGAGTACGACTGGGCCCACCTCGCCATGCACCTCTGGCCTGAACGCGTTGTCCCCAAATGCGTCACCGACGCCAGTCTCGCCATCGCTCACGGCTTGGAAGAAGTCTTCTGGGGACGGGACGACCGTGATCGCTTCCAGCCCAAAGAAGAACCGCAAGGTGGCTGGGATCCGGTCATCAAAAAACTGGTCAATGAACGAACCAGTCCAGCAGTCACGGCGGCACTAGAGAGTCTGCTTACCGCACCAGCTCCGGCTGGAAGCAGTAAGTCCAGACGGCGGAAGGCAACCACGTAATGCACGATCTACACGAACACCTGACGCAGAGCCTTGCCGAACGTTTGAAAAAGCGGCGCGTGGTGATTTGGTACGATCCTCGCCGCGAGTTCACAGCCTTCATCTCTGAATTGGCGGGAGGAACGGCACCGGAGAAATGCCAGCTCGATTCGGTGGAAGTCTCGGGCAAGAGCACAGGCCTTTGTGTGATGCAGGAGTCATTTTTCGAGGTGAAGTTTGCCGCAGAGACTTGCGTAGCAGGAGATGTCCCTGAACCGTTGTTGATTTACATTCCCGGCAAAGATCGCCACGACGACTCGGCGATTCTGATGGAGCTGGAACTCGGCGGTGACCGCTGGGAACCGCAGCTAAAACGAGAGGCCCGTAGAGTCCTGAAGAAGCGATTCGGTGAACGAATCAGCCCGGCGGTGAAATCATCGCTGGAGAGTCTCCTCAATGCGTCTACTCCAGCCGCCACGACTCGCAAGAAGCTGACTTGCTTGCCAATGATCAGGTGTGTACAAGTCTGTCCCCGCGTCAGGAAGTCGGGGAAACAGAGAAGAGAATCACTGCTGGAACCGGAATATCCGGAAGAAATTGGCTTTCTCACGATCGCAGCGGCAAAATTTTGCAGTCATTCGCGGTACCATCGACGTAAAGAATCGTGTAAGGTTTCCGATTCAATCCGGTTTTCACTCGCACAACCATTCTCGCGGAGCAGCCAAACATGCGGTCCATTGAAGGGCTCAAGCTGACGAATTCTCCGCTGGTTCTGGTCTTATCCCAGATCCGGTTTTCGGAGGTTCTGAAGATGGATAAATTTGCCCCGGATATTCAGGAAGCGTTCAAAGGGCTCGGCCTATCCAGATTCACCCAAGAAGAAAGCCAGCAGTTCATTTTTGGTCCGAAGCTAAAAACGAAGGCTTCTACTCGCTGGGTGTTTTCGGACCGCAAGAAGACGGAAGCCGTCATTCTGTCCAATGACTTCTTCGTCTATCAGGTCAGCAAATACGATGTGTTCGATACTTTCTCTGAACGGCTTGATACGCTGCTGAAAAAGTTGGTCGGGATCGTTGGGATCGAGTTTGCCGAGCAGGTCGGCCTGCGTTATCTCGATCTTATCATCGGCGATGACGATCATCCGGTCGACAGTTTTATCAGCAACTCACTTCAAGGTTTGTCTGCGAGCGACCTGGGGGTTGATAAGGCCAATCATCAGTTTGTGATCAACGCCCAAACTGAGTGCGGAACCTTGTTTTTGCGTTCGTTTGAGAATTCGGGAGGACAGTTTCTACCACCCGATTTGCAGTCGCCTCATTTGGAGTTTGAAGTCGAATTAAAACCAGAGGCGGAATTTCGAGTCCTGGACTTTGATCATATCGCTAAGGGCGAGTTCGATTTTGAGGGGGAAATGCTCAAAGAAACCTTGTGGAAACTACATAAGTTTATCGACATGGCATTCCGCGTTGCGGTGACGCCCACAGCACTGAAAATATGGAAGGGAGAATCTGATGGCTAAACGAGTCTCCAATCGCCTGCCGCAACAATTGATGTATGGATTCGCAATTTTCGGCGCGACGTCTCCTGGTATTAGCTGGTGCGATCAACTAGCACCACAATCAAGCATCGAAGAGATTCTGGATCAGAATATACCTGTTGGATGGCAGAACAGGTTGCTGAAGTCATACGGTGAACGAGCGGACGCGATGATGCAGTTGATGCCGAACCCTGGAACTGGCGGCACTGGCTCGCAGACTCGTGTTTGGTATGAAGTTGCGTCAGCGGATATCTCCATGACTCGACAAACTCCAGTCAGTTTCAGTGCGGCAAGTGTCGTTGCCAGCATTCGCAGTTCTCTGTCGCTACAAATGAAAGAACTGGCCCGGGTTTTAGGTGTGGAACGACCAACCGTTTATGCGTGGATGCGGGACGAGGCTCAGCCTCAACCACAGAACCGCGCTCGGCTGGTAGAACTTCACAAGTTCGCAAGTGACTGGAACCGCTTGTCCAAACTGCCAATCGGGCCCCGCGTGCGGCGCGAACTGGGGCCGGAAGGAAAATCGCTGGTCGACCTGCTGGCCGAAACCGACATTGATTTTCGTTCGGTTCAAACACGAATGAAGCAGTTGTCGGACAAGAACGTGGTGAACAGTCCAGAAAAGCATGGCATTCGGGCTGTGGCGGCTCTGCATGGAATGGACCTGTCCGGCGTTCGGGAATCAGAGGCAGAGTTCGACGTATTGACCGGCAAGCGGACCCATGAGGACGATTAGATGTCCGATCGGGATTCCCCAGAATCGCAGCCGACGATCGATGCTGCGGCGCAGATTAAAGCGAACCATTGGCGGCAGGGCAGTATTCTCTCAAGCCATTTGGTTCAGGTACTTGATAAAGCCGGTGCTCTAAACATTGATGCTGAAAATGCGTCGCAGCGAAGTCTGTTTTCGCAGTTCGTACCGCCAATTCTTTCAAAGTGCTTTTCGACTTCCAAATCAGCGTCCGCGAGGACGGGAGTCTGGGTTGTTATCACTCACGACTGTGATGTAACGAATCACAGCCTGGACCTTGAGCCCTTCGTCGAGATCATTTTTGGCGTTTTGATTTCTCTGCAGGAAAAGGACGGTAACAAGGAGTGGGGCAAAAACTCGCGGGTTCTGCAAATTGCCGCGCCGGACGGGTTGTACGTAGAAACTTCATTTCTGGAGTTTAACGCGAACACTCGTGTGGCGGTGCCGCGTCGATTTCTCGCGGAATTCCATCCTGCTGCCGCCCGACTACCCGCTGAAACGGTCGAGCGGTTTCGCAGTTGGTTTGCAAAACGATATGTCCGCCGTGGATTTGCGGACACATTCAATGAGCGAACGCGGAAGGCAGTGAGCAAACTGCGCAAGAAATTCAAAAAGACGGGCCATCTCGTTTCGGGAGTGTACCTACTTGTTGCTGACGACGAGTTAGAGGGAGACTATGAGGTGATTGTCTGGGTTGCGATGCGGACCGCCGACTATGACAATTCATCGAAACGAAAAGATGCGAATGTGTTGATGGGCACGATTGAAGCTGAATTGGACGGGTGCGACGGAGTGACCATCGTGAATTCGGAATTGAGAAGTGAAACGGAGATCAGCCTGGACGATCTGAGACGCATGAAACGCTGGGATTTTGACGACCTGACTCTACGCGACGAGCCACAGGACACGATTCCGCCGGAAGTTTGATTGGCGAACTCGATGCTGGAAATCTCGCAAATACAAAGTACCTCGAACATTAAGCAGCTTTCTCATGCACGATCTCAATGCACACCTGACGCAGAGTCTTGCCGAACGTTTAAAAAAACGTCGCGTGGTGGTTTGGTATGATCCTCGCCGTGAATTCACAGCCTTCATCGCTGAATTGGCGGGAGGAACGGCACCGGAGAAATGCCAGCTCGATTCGGTCGAAGTCTCGGGCAAGAGTACAAGTCTTTGTGTGATGCAGGAGTCTTTCTTCGAGGTGAAGTTTGCCGCAGAGACTTGCGTTGCGGGAGATGTCCCTGATCCGTTGTTGATTTACATTCCCGGCAAAGATCGCCATGACGACTCGGCGATTCTGATGGAACTGGAACTCGGCGGTGACCGTTGGGAACCGCAGCTGAAACGAGAGGCCCGCAGAGTCCTGAAGAAGCGTTTCGGCGATGGACAGATTGACCAGATGCTCGGTTCACCGAGCATCACCTATCAGGATATCGTTGGCCTGCTTGAAGGTGGCGGTAACGAGCATGCTTCGGGATCATTGTTGGAAATCATTTACAGCGAAGCCAAAGGAAGTAACGCGGCTGTCTTGGCCGCTTGGCTCGCCGGAGCCGACCGAGACACTCAGATTATCGACAAAGGAGCGAAGCAGGAACTCTTTCAGTTGATTGATTCCAGGCTGGGGCTTGAACTGCCAGCGGATGCCGAATTAGAGGATGCTCGGAAGAAAGTCTGCCGATACGTGCTTCTCGGCGAATTCCGCAAGGACTTGAAGGGTGATCCACCTGCGTCGCTGAACATGGTGAGCCAACCGGCCACCAAGCAGTTGGTGTTAGTGCTGGAGGTTGCCAAGTCCGTTCGGGAAACTCACGCCGCGTACTACGTGAAGATTGCCGATGATATTCAACAGGAACTGCATCTGGACTCGCTTGGTATCGCTCCCGAGAAACTTGGGACCATCGATACGTTTCGCTTTGAGGAGCAGGTGCTTCTGGAGCACGTCGGCAACCTGATCGTCGCTGGCAAGTTTGCCGATGCGAATGACGTGGTCAAACAACGGCGGCTCAGCTTTTGGGCGCTGCACCAACTTGAACGTCAGGAACAATGGCAAGCCTACGGATTGGCGGCACAGCTCGGAATGGCCGTCAGCGAAGTCACCAAACAGTTGCCCGATTCCAAGAAGACCGTCGTAAATTGGACTGAAGGCTACGTTGCCGAAAACGGTTGGTATCGCATTGATCGACTGCATCGACAATTGGAATCAACACTCGCCACGATGACGGATACGATCGCGTCAGAGAAGGTCGTGCATCGAGTCCGAAAAGACTACGAATCGCTCGTCGACAAAATGACCACTGGGTTCGTATCGGCGTTCAAAGAGTCCGGCTGGTCGATTCCGGGTGTCCTGCAGCAAACCCAAATCTACAGCAAGGAAGTTCACAGCCCCAGCGAGACGGTCTGCTTCATCCTTGTCGACGCTCTGCGCTATGAAATGGGTGTCGAGCTGATGAGCCTGTTGGAGAACGCCGAACAACTGAGCGTACAACCCGCCATCGGAGCGATTCCAACAATCACGCCGATTGGGATGGCCGCACTGATGCCGGACGCGGAAGAATCCTTTTCCGTCGTCGAATGCGGCAAGGATATCGGGGCGAAGATTAACGTGTCGATCTCGGGCTCCCTGAATGATCGACGCAAAGTCTGGAAAGGTAAAGTCCCCGACGTTGTCGACCTGGAACTGGACAAGGTTCTGAGCCATTCCAATTCGCAACTGCAAAAACGTATCACCGGCGCTCCACTGCTGCTGGTTCGCAGTGTTGAAATCGACGCAATGGGTGAGGGCGGAAACACGTTTCTTGCCCGACAAGTGATGGACACGGCCATCAACAACGTTGCCAGGGCGATCAAGCGTCTCGCCGGAATGGGAATCGCCAAGTTCGTGGTCGCCGCCGACCACGGACACCTATTCATCCACGAACGCGATGAGTCACAGAGAATTGAAAAACCGGGCGGCGAACAAGTCTCGCTCCATCGGCGTTGCTGGGCGGGTCGAGGTGGCTCAACGCCGCCATCCACCGTGCGGATTACAGCTGCACAGCTGGGATACGACTCGGACCTGGATTTTGTATTCCCAACCAACAATTCTGTTTTCAAAGCCGGTGGCGATCTCTCCTATTACCACGGAGGGCTCAGCCTTCAGGAATTGCTGATTCCGGTGCTTTCGATTCGGATGCCGACTCAAGTGAAGGCTAAGTCAGCAGATATCAACGTGACGCTGACGAAAGTGCCAGAGAAGATCGCGAATCGGATCGTCACGTTCGGACTGGTCGCTGAGAACTCCCTGTTTGGCGGCGATAGTTTTGCTGTGCGTCCGGTACTGCTGAACAACGGCCAGCACGTCGGACATGTCGGAATGGTATTAGATGCAGAACATGATTCGGCCACTCAGAGTGTGCGAATGAAGCCGGGCACCTCATGTACGGTCGGCGTGCAGCTTCTTCGAGATGATGTCGATAGCGTCGAGATAGTTGTTCTCGATCCAGAGACGGACCGGATACTAGCGAAGTCAACCAGGATTCCAGTCAAGCTAGGGATCTCAGGAGATAAATAGAACCATGACAAATGAAGAATCATCCCTTGCTCAAGATGCCCTGGACCAAAAGCTGACTCAAGCCTTTGACGGCAAAGTCGTGCGAAAGGACCTCGTCCGCAAAGTCAAAGTCGGCGCCAACGTGCCGGTGTTTGTGCTGGAGTTCCTGCTCGGGAAATATTGTGCATCGTCGGATGAAATGGCCATCCAGATGGGCCTGAAAGTCGTCAACGACACTCTCGCAGAAAACTACATTCGACCCGACGAATTCATGAAGGCACAGTCAAAGGTCGAGCAACTTCAAGGCGAAACACACACGTTCATCGACAAAGTGAAGGTTCGGCTCG
>JBDNFN010000288.1:0-42146 GCA_041689795.1 Fuerstiella sp.
GGTGATTTCCGTGGTCGTCCTCGCGCTCGAATTGTCGACTCAAGCCCCAGTCGTTTTACCGTGGCTGTTGTGCATTGTTCGCTGTCAAAGGGGACACCGCGATTGATACTTCTCGTGAATGCTTCCTGTTCTTTCCTGGTCATGGTCTGATTCACGCGGTTCGCCCAGTTGGGCGGCCGCCGCAGCGGCCACGGTGCCAATTCGATCACTGAGTCACCGCCCAGCCCGTTGTAAAGGCTGCTCCAGCGGTAGTTCTGACCTTTAAAGAAAATCGGCTGGCGGGCGTTCCCCCGGTTCATCGCGTGGTAAATCCCGCCAGCTTTATCCGCACACGGTGCTCGGCGCATAACCGTCCCCCATTTGTGGCTTGTAACCCGCTCTATTTAGCAAAACAACATTACTCAAACAATAATAAACCAACCATGTCTCAGGATACGGTACTTGACACCTTTGCACCTGCAGGAATTGTCCGATCGAATCATCGTTCAGGCCAATCAGTTCTTGTCCGCCGGCATTAACACTTGTCATCTTTTTGTGACGGTCTGTCGTCAGCACCACCGCATTCATACTTGCGATAATATCACTGGCGAGTACCTTGATGTCTCGCGCGACTGCTCACTGCTTACTGTGAAGATAGCCTCGCAACACCAGTGCAATCGCAACTGCCGTGCCAATAACATTTACAACCAACAACGCGGCCAACCAGCTATGTGAGCTAAGGTCGCCTGAAAAATGCTTCAGCGGCGGCAAGGTCACTGTCGGGTAGATGATTGATTTTGAAGGCCACAATTTCCTGCTCACGCCGTACATCCATCGTGATCAAAATCGTGACGAGAGAGAGACAAGGCTTAGGGCAGCCAGACCACCGTCCAGCAGTCGCATGCCGCGACCGTTACGCTTTTCGTTGAGATCAAACATTTGAGGTTGTGAGCTGTACTTAATGTCAGTGAATTCCTTGTTTACAGAACTGCTGTGTAGTTTAGTGGGGGTTGGATGAAATTGCCCAGTGATTGCATGAGCTGTGAAAATTGATTTGATGGTATTCCTGCGGGTCTGTAATTTTTGCAGACCCGATGTACAACGTTGCAGGCATCTTAAATCGAATTTTTGATTTTCGAAATTCCAATGCGAAATCCTCAGAATGACTGCCGCTGTGGTCGATCCTGATCTTGCGACCGATACTTACCAGGATTGGCACTCAACCAGCCGCGACGAAAACACTTATTCCATGGAAGGAAGCAGAAGTCATGGGTAGCCCGCACCCCACTGACGCGTATTCCGTGCCGGAAATTGCAACGTGCATTCCGCGAGAACGGTCTCTTGTAGCCGGACAACCGCAGCTACAAACACAGCGCCGCGAACTGAGACAGTCGTTATCGATTCGCTTGTGCGCTGCTGTTTTAATTAGCTGTCAGGTTTCCATCGCGTTTGCTCAGTCAGAACCTGGGCGGATTTTGGCCGCTGTACCTGGCGAATCGGCACTTTTCGCCTCTGACGAAACCCAGTCTGTTCCAGATGTGCAAACTCAGTTGTTGGAACTTCAGAAACAAATTGACGCACTACAGCACGCCAAAGCGGTTGAGACGCCGTTAGTTCCGCCGATAGCCGCGATAGCAAAACCTGAACCGCCGAAGTACCCGACCGTTCGCCTGACAGGATTCTTTCAGGCCGACGCGGCGTGGTTTCATCAGGATGCCAACAACCGGCTGACAATTGGTAACGGCGTTCCTGCCAATGGTGATATTCAGGATGGAGCGGACTTTCGTCGAGCTCGTCTGGCTGCTGTCGGAAAAGTGTGGGACAACGTTAACTACATGCTGGAAATGGACTTTGCGTTTCCCGGCCGCCCCAGCTTTATGGACTTGTGGATGGACATTGATAATGCCATAGGAAGCAACAGTTTACGGATCGGACAGTTTCGTCAGCCGTTCGGAATGGATGGCCAGACGAGCGTTAAGGACATGACGTTTCTGGAACGTGGTCTGCCGTTCGCCTTTCTTCCGTTTCGTCAGATCGGAGCGATGACTTACGGTCATACTCAGGACGAACAGATGACGTGGGCGTTTTCCGGGTTTCGTTATCCAGTCGATCAATTCGGGGGCAACGTGGGCGACAACGGAGGATATGGAATGGCGGCACGAGTTACCGCACTTCTGGTTGATTCGTGTGATGACAGCCGATTGATGCATGTCGGCGGCGGCTACAGTTTTCTCAATCCAGCCAACGACGCGGTGCAATACCGTAACCAGCCGGAATTCTTTGTCGGTGAAAACGGTGCCGGAGTTGTGCCACCGGGCGTGCCTGCCCAGGTTCCGGTGTTTGTCGATACGGGGGCGATCCCAACAGACAATATCAATCTGTTCAATGCCGAGTTAGCGATGTCCTCCGGTTCGTTTCATGCGCAGTCCGAAATCTTCTATGCAACTGTCCAGCAGAAGGGTGGCCCCCGAGTAACGTATCCTGGTGCGTATGCTCAGGCTGGTTATATCCTGACAGGTGAGACGCGAGCGTATAATCGCAAGGCCGGAGTGTTTGGCCGCATCAAGCCGAAGCGTTCAGTTGGCAGTGAGTGCGGTCCCGGTGCATGGGAAGTCGCAGGTCGGTGGTCTTATCTGGATTTGTCTGATAGCAAAAGTCTTGGAACAGGTCCGGGCGGTAGACTGAACAACATCACCGGTGGTCTGAACTGGTATCTAAATCCATATACAAAACTGCAACTGAACTACATTCACGCGTTTCTGGACAACCCAACGTTTGGCAACAGCGACGCAGACATCGTTGCTATGCGAGCTCAAATTGACTTCTAAAGCTGATTCGATTGTATTCTTTAACGTGCGACGCGAAGCCAGCGCGCACGCTACGGAATTGATAATAACAGAGTTTTAGCTGGAACAGTTCAGCATCTGTCGCGGGTGAATGCGCTAGACCGCAGGACTACATGAACGAACTGACGCTGGTCCTGTTGCTGACAACGCTGGCCCGAGCAGCCATTGCTGGCGGGGCATTGCTGGCGGGGCATTGCTGGCGACGGTGGAACGAATCGATCGCGGATGATTGGAACAGGAGTTGCGCCATTCCGGGATTGCGTTCGGCGGCGGCGTGCTGTGGTAAGCTGTGTCTCTGGTGCTTGTGCTTGTGCCGAATGGCGTTAAGCAGTTTTCTCTTCCGTGGGTGATTGCTGCATTTCTGTCCGGCGGTCTTTCCTTTATGCTGTTGGATCTGCTGCTGTCGAAGTTGAAAAAACTGATGGCTCAGCGGGCAGCAATGCTGTCTGACTTCATTCCCGAAGCAATTGCCTTGGGTGCCGGCTTTGCGACGGGTGAATCAACAGGAATGTTGCTGGCGATTTTGATTTCACTTCAAAATCTGCCGGAAGGATTCAACGCATATCGCGAATTTCACGCAGGTGGATCGCTGCACCGTAAAACGATTCTGGCGGCTTTTCTACTGCTTGTTCCGTTGGGGCCCATTGCCGGATCGACTGGTTACCTGTGGTTGTCCGGATATCCGAAAGTAGTCGCTTTTATCATGCTGTATGCAGCCAGCGGGATCCTGTAGGTGACCTTTCAGAACATCGCTCCGCAGCCTCAGTTCAAGAACGGTTTTTCTCCTGCTCTTGGCGCCGTCTTTGGCTTTTTGCTGGGACTCGTTGGACAGCAGCTGGTGCAATAAGTGTTTGTTGGGGAATATATATTCCGGTCACTTACTGAATCTGATTGATTACAAATTGTTGTGAAAGTGACTGCACTTGCGTCGCGTCCTAACCGCCAGACTTCATCTGATCATGCCGAAAACTTCTTAAAAAACCGCAATCTGAGAAGTTAGGAGTGTCAGTGGAAGATTGGCATCGCAATTGCGGACAATCAATAAGTGGTATGCTGAAGTCGTATATTGCTGATGACAACCAGAGTGTGGCGACGATAGACTAATCGGTTCAGTCGATCACAAAAGGACATGTGATGTTTTACAGTGCAGCGAAAACTTTGACTCTTCTTGGAGTGTTAATTCACGCCGGAATGGGTTGCTGCGCTCATCATGATCATTGCTTGGTTCGGTCACCCGCCCCAGTTAAAGTTCAGGAAGTCCAGAAGACCATTCATTGCAGCTGCACGTTTCATGCAGCTCACGGCAAAGAAGCCTGTACAGACGTCATAGGTGATGATCGGCCAGGTAACCATTCATGTCCTTGTGGTGAAGACCACGGTGACTGTGCAGATCATTGTTTCTGGTTGACCAATTCTCAAGTCGAATTGCCCAGCGACACAGCGATCATACTTCCCTTTGCGATGGTTAATGGTTTTGGGACGTACGCATTTCACGATGCCGCTGCGGCGCTGCACGGTGATCCGCCGCGTCCGTCCGAACTGACGTACTCGTTGCGCGCCAAAACTCAGGTTTGGCGGTTGTAACCGCGTTTCGCCCCGCTGGCTGAAGGTCTGATAGTTCTGCATTAACAGCACCTTAGAATGTGTCGCATGCGTGCGATGACTAAAGCGTGTTGACGTCAGAGAATATCAAAGCTGATTTTTAGCCACGGCTTTCTGATGGCGTTTGATTGCACGCGGCGGTTTGCAGCCAGCTGTTGCTTCACCAAAGCGAAATCGATAAGCCGCAGCCCGTGGAAAGCAATTGCGAAGCGCTGCCGGCGGAATGTGGATTTAATTGGCGATGCTGAATTCCGTCAATTCAATTTACCGGATCCAGTACATGCACTCATCAGTAGATCTGCTGCTATTGCGGCAGCTTTTCCAGGCGACAACAAGACACATCAGAACGCTGTTTTCAGCACACTGAAAGCGTTGCCTTGTCTGACACTTTTTTAAGACGATTGTGGTTCCATGAAATCTCGCATTCCTCAGATTCCCATGAAGTACTTATGGCCATTAACAATGATCGTTGTTGTTTCGGTAGCAACGATCTCAAGGGATCGCTGGTGGCCCACTCTGAATTCCTGGGTGCAATCGACAGTCGCAAATCAGCGGGTTGCATCCGGTCTTGACGAGCACAGCCACGACCACGGAGCCGCTGTCGATGACCATGCCGGGCGCGACGAGAGTACTTCCCTTGAGCTATCCAACCAGGCTTTGCGCAATCTTGGGCTAACGGGCGATGGTGTCGGCGAAGTACAGCTGACGACTTTCAGCAAGTCCATCACCGTTCCGGCTTTGGTTGTTGAGCGACCCGGGCGTACGCGAATTGAAATTGGAACGCCGATGAATGGCGTCATTGTTAACATTCATGCGGCTGCGGGCGAAGCCGTTGAGCCTAATCAGTTACTGTTTGAAATTCGCCTGACGCACGAGGACCTAGTGCGTTCGCAAACTGAGTTTGTGACGACTCTGGGTGAACTGGACATTGAAACACGCGAAATCAATCGCCTGCAGGATGTTGCGACATCGGGCGGAGTCGCCAGGAAAACACTGCTGGAACGCGAATATGCCCGCGACAAACTGCAGTCGTTGGTGATTGTGCAGCAGGAAGCGTTAAGACTGCATGGCCTTTCGGATGCTCAGGTGTTGAAGATTTCCAAAGACCGCCGGCTGTTGCGAGAACTGAAACTATATTCACCGAATGCGGATGGCACCTATCCTCCGGAACTGAAATTAAGCCGAGTGTTCTCGCCCACAAGTTCGCGGACGGTTAGTTTTGCAATGGAGCCGGAAGAACCTCCACTGATTCTTCGTGAGTTACTTGTCCATCGCGGACAGGCGGTTAGTGCGGGAGAACCTCTGGGCACGCTGGTCAATTATTCGGAACTGTATATCGAAGGGATGGCATTTGAGCAGGATATCGCTCAACTGTCAGCTGCAAACGATAACGACTGGAAGGTAACTGCTTTGTTTGACGAAGCGAACGGCAGGACAAACGAAGTGCCAAATCTTGATGTCGCTTATCTGGATACGGAAATTGATCGTGCTTCGCGAACATTGAAGTTCTTTGTCGGGCTACCCAACCAGGTGACTCATGAAAGTGCGGGCGATGGTGACGTTCGCTTTGTTAACTGGCGATATCGTCCTGGGCAACGACTTCAGTTGCGAGTTCCCGTTGAACAATGGGAACAGCAGATAGTTCTGCCGGTGGATGCCGTTGCCCGGGAAGGGGCTGAGTATTTTGTGTTTCAGCAGAACGGCAGTCACTTTGACCGACTGCCGGTGCATGTCAAATATCGCGATCAGTTTTCCGTTGTCATCGCCAACGATGGGCAGTTGTTTCCCGGCGACGTCGTCGCCATGCGAAATGCTCACCAAATGCAGATGGCTCTTAAGAACAAAGCCGGTGGCGGAGTTGATCCTCATGCAGGACACTCTCATTGAGAGTGACGAGCTATTGAAAGGCTATTAGCCTGGGTCGACAGCAGACGAATTCACCTGCTTGCCGGGCTGGTTTTAAGGCTGGAAAAGAGATCTTTCGGCTAAGCAAAGAAGTTCCAAAAGAAGACGCTTACTCACTAACGTACCAATCGTGTTCGCTATGCCAACAATTCAACATAGTCTTTTCACAACGTGTACATCTCATACGCAAAACATCGCCATGGGTTTTGAATAAACAGCAAGAGTCCATGAATGTTTCATTCGCCATTCTCTATTCCTAATCGCTCAAAATGCTTAACTACATCATTCGATTTGCTCTTCGTCAGCGACTTCTTACGATCGCCGCAGCTGTTTTTCTGCTGGGGTACGGTTCGTGGCAGGCGCTGCGAATGGACATTGATGTGTTTCCGGACCTGAATCGTCCGCGCGTTGTGATTATGACGGAAGCTCCGGGACTGGCTCCGGAAGAAGTCGAAACGCTGATTACATTTCCGCTGGAAACGGCAATGAATGGTGCCAACGGCGTGCAGGCGGTACGGAGTTCGTCCGGGATTGGGATTTCCGTGGTCTATGTCGAATTCGACTGGGGCACGGACATATATACCGATCGCCAGATTGTCACCGAACGACTGCAGATAGTTCAGGACAGAATGCCGCCTGGAGTAAAACCAACTCTGGCTCCGATTTCGTCCATTATGGGACAGATTCTGATGCTGGCTATGTGGAAAGAAAGTCCCGAGTCGAGCATCGCGAGTTCAAAGGCGAAAGCTGAGAGTCAAACCGGCAGCACAGATGTCACTGCTCTATTGGGTTCTGAACTTTCGCCGCTGGATTCAATGGAATTACGCACGATGGCCGACTGGGTTGTGCGTCAGCGAATTCTGACGATCCCCGGCGTCTCGCAGGTCTTCACAATGGGAGGCGGCCGCAAGCAGTTTCAGGTACTGGTCGACCCGGACGAGATGATTCGGTTCGGTGTGTCTCTGCACGAAGTCAAACAGGCCGTCGTGGGCAGTAACGAAAATGCAACCGGCGGCTATCTGGACGAACAAGGTCCGAACGAACTACTTGTCAGAGCACTCGGACGCATTAAATCTATTGAAGATCTGCAGAAGGTTGTCGTTGCGGTTCGCGATGGACGGCCAATCGCGTTGGCTCAGATTGCCCGAGTTGTAGAAGGCCCGCAAGTGAAACGCGGAGACAGTTCAGCGTTTGTCCGAAAGCCGGAGAGTCGAGAATCGAGGGACGAGAGATTAAAAGTGACGTCAGGCGATACCGCTTCATCTCTCGACGCTCAACTTTCTGAACTCAGCTCATTCTCGGGTGGCGAAGCTGTTGTGTTGACGATCAATAAGCAGCCCGGAGCAGACACTCGACGCATTACAGATGCAATTCTGGAAGCGGTTGAGGATCTGAAGATGACGTTGCCGGGTGACATTCGAATCGTTCCCGTGTATTCGCAAAAATCGTTTATTGATCGAGCGATCGAAAACGTTTTCGAAGCTTTACGAGACGGCGGCATTCTGGTTGTCGTGATTCTATTTCTGTTTCTGCTGAACTTTCGGACAACGTTTATTACGCTGACTGCGATTCCGCTATCGCTGGTAATGACGGCCGTTGTGTTTTCCATTTTTGGTCTGTCGATTAACACAATGACCCTGGGCGGACTGGCAGTTGCCATCGGCGAACTGGTCGACGATGCCATTGTTGATGTGGAAAACATTTTTCGACGGCTAAAGGAAAATCGTTTTGCGAAAATCCCCAAGCATCCGCTGTTGGTGGTGTATCAGGCCAGTTGTGAAATTCGGAATTCAATCGTCTTTGGAACCATCATCGTAATTTTGGTTTTCATCCCGCTGTTCGCGCTGTCAGGCATGGAAGGACGTTTGTTTGCCCCAATGGGAATTGCGTACATCGTTTCGATTCTTTCGTCGTTGCTTGTTTCGCTGACGGTGACTCCAGTGCTGTGTTACCTGATGCTGGGCAAAAGTCGAAAGTTTGCTGTTGTTACGTCTAGTGAGATAGCGGAACACGTGTCGGCAGCGGGGGCAGGAGATGCAGCGCATCGTGAACTGGATTCTTTTTTTGTACGAATGCTGAAACGGGTGGGGGCTCACGTTATTCGTTTTAGTCTTAAGTTTCCACGGTTGAACCTGACCGTCACTCTGTTGGCTGTGGCGCTGGCGGCGTTGTTTGTTCTGAATCTCGATCGCGACTTCCTGCCTCCGTTCAATGAAGGTTCGATGCAGTTGAACGTGGTGCTGCCTCCGGGAACATCGCTGGCCACTTCCAACGAAATTAACAAGACAGTTGAAAAACGTCTGCTGGAAATTGAAGACGTTGATCGCTTTGTTCGCCGCACGGGCCGGGCGGAACTGGATGAGCATGCCGAAGGCGTCAATATGAGCGAATACGTTTTGGAACTGAATCCGAATTCACCACGAAATCGTGAGGAACAGCTAACCGAAATCCGTGAAGCCATGGCGGACATTCCCGGCATTGTGACGGCCGTTGAACAACCCATTGCCCATCTGATCTCTCATATGCTGTCCGGCGTGAAAGCTCAGATTGGTATCAAAATTTACGGCGATGATCTGGATGTGCTGCGTCGCAAAGCCGGAGAAATGGAATCGGCGATCAAAGGTGTGCGTGGAGTAACCGACCTGCTGGTTGAGCCGCAGGTGATTATTCCTCAGATGAGAATTGAACTGGATCGAGACAAGTTGCTGCTGTATGGCATGACGGCGGCGGATGTTAACGAATTTATTTCCACGGCAATGAATGGCGATGTTGTGTCCGAAATCTTAATGGGACAGCGCACGTTCGATCTGATGGTGCGATTGGATGAAGACTATCGTGAAGACCTGCAAAAGCTGAAGCGTCTGACGATCGACCTGCCGGATGGCGGCAAGGTGCCTTTGGAAGCTGTCGCTAATATCTACGAAAGTGGCGGGCCGAATACAATCAATCGTGAAAGCGTGCGGCGACGAATTGTGCTGCAGTGTAACGTCAGCGAACGTGGCGTGGTGGACGTAGTGGAGGACATTCAAAAGGCAGTGGCCCCGGTTGTTGCGTCAATGGATGATGGCTACTTTGTCGAGTACGGCGGGCAGTTTGAGAGTCAGCAGTCGGCGACGCGAATTATCGGAGCGTTGTTTGCTGTTTCGATGCTGGGTGTGTTTATGGTGCTGTTCACGATGTTCCGTTCGGTTAACCTGTCTTTGCAGGTAATGGCGGCACTTCCGATGGCTTTTATCGGGTCGGTTGCGGCAATTGTTATCACTGGTCAAACGCTGACCGTTGCCAGCATGGTGGGCTTCATTTCTCTGGGAGGTATCGCTTCTAGAAACGGCATTCTGCTGTTGAATCACTATCTGCACCTGGTGAAGTACGAAGGTGCGGACTGGTCGAAAGACATGATTGTGCAGGCTGGTCTGGAACGGCTAGCACCTGTATTGATGACGGCTCTGACATCGGGCATTGGTCTGGTGCCGTTGGTACTGGCTTCCGGTGAACCCGGTAAAGAAATTCTGTATCCCGTTGCCACTGTCATTCTTGGGGGACTGATTAGTTCAACGCTGTTGGATTTCTTTGTTCATCCGGCCTTATTCTGGCTGTTTGGCATGAAAGAAGCTCAGCGAGTTATCGCGGCTTCTAACACAGAAGTCGAGCTGTTCGAAGAGTCGGGAGTCTCGAATTGAGAGATCTTCGTTTGTGGCGTCTAGCAGTTACTGAAGCAGTCGAAACAACACAATGCTGTTTGTCGTTTTGGCTGACGAGTAGAAACGCTTCAAAAGGCGACTGGCAACGCAATTTTATTCGGAAAAGTGCAGTTCGCTAGTGATGGAATTTGAAAAATTGACCTCGGATTGGAATGCAAAAATGACACTCTCAATAAAAGTGATACTGGTTATTCAGATGGTATTGGTTTCGGGCAGTACTCAGTTGTTAGCGGCTGAACCTCCTTCAGTGGCGTACCGGTTGAAGCAGACAAAGACGATTCACTTTGATGATGCTCGAAAAGCTCAGCTGCACCTCGAAACTGTCAAGAAGCTCGGTTGCGAAGCCATGATGGACGACCATGGGGGGCACATGGACGTGTCGTATCGATTATCATCGTGGAAAGCGCTGACCCTGGCGTCAGATCAGACGGCTCATCAGTGGGAAGACTGGATGAAGAAATCCGGTTTTGAAACCCTGCATGCTCATGGTAAAGATCACGACCACTCGGGATTGAATCAGGCTGGGGCAGACCATGCCGGGCATAATTATGGGACAACCGGAGCTTCAGAGTCTGGCCAGCAGCCACTGGCTGCCGGGCACTTCCACGGTGACGGACACGATCACGGTGACGGACACGATCATGGTGACGGACACGATCATGGTGCAGCCGGTGGTAATGCACATGCGGTTCAGGAAGTGGTGAGTTATTCTTTGCTAAGCTGGTCGACAACGCATGCTCGCAATCAGCGGGAATCGGATGAATTGGTTGCGATTCTAAAAGGGCTTGGATGCGAAGTGAAAGAAGAGCGGCACGATGGTCACGCAGATGTTATGTTTCGCTGTGCCAGATCAATGCATCTTGAACTGCCATCGCACGAGGTAGCTGCGGGCTGGGAGAACTGGCTGCAGAAAACCGGCTTTCGAACTCAGCATCTACATTAGGGTTGTAGGTCGGCGAGTGTTAAATCTTGCGAGGGTGCGATGAGGCGTAGAATGTTTTTCAAGTGGCACACATAACGTTCGTCCGAATGTTCCAATAGACGTATTTTAAAATACTGTATTTCAAATAGACAAGAGAAAGCTTTCAAAATGAAAACCATCAGCACAACCTGGCTGCCACTGCTGGCAGCTGTCGCCATGTCAATTTCCGGTTGCCAGAAAGGTGCCGATTCCCCCGCGGGAACGGATCCTGTCAGTGCGTTGCCTCCGGATACAATGGACGGGCTTGATGACCACGATCATGCTGCGCACGCCCATCCTTCCGAGGGGCCGCATCACGGTGATCTGGTAGAACTGGGCAATGAAGAATTTCACGCAGAAGTTGTGCATGATGACGAACACGGCACGGTAACGATTTATATTCTGGATGGCAGTGCAACGAAGCAGGTCGCCACCGACGCGTCTGAGTTGATTATCAACGTAACTCATGATGGCAATCCGAAGCAGTTTCTTGTGGCAGCCAGGCCGGATGACAGTGACGAAGTTGGCAAGTCGTCTCGGTTTGTGTCAGAAGACAAACAACTTGCGGCTCACCTTGACGAAGAAGCCGCAAGTCCGCGTCTTGTTGTGAAAATTGACGGCAAAGCTTATCGTGGCGAAATCGCACACAGCCATGACCATGAAGGCCACGATCATAAGTAAGAATTGAAATTGAAGTAGTCAGTCGCCAGCGGGACGGTCTTTTAGCCGTTCCGTTTTTCCCTCTTACTGGACCGACAATTCGTCTGGGCACGAATTTTTCTTCTGTCGCGTGTTTTCAGGGCAAGTGGTTTACTGGTTTGATGCGCGTTCGACACCTATTGAACGTGGTATCTAATGGAGCGATTCGTCAAACTCTGAAAACCTGGTCGACAGTTTCCCGGCACCGTTGCGGCTTGCAGAAATCTTCAGGTGTGGGTGCGGCGAGTCTTCTTTGATTTACAGCGAACGGGCCCGGCCGGGCATGAACAGATGACGTTGGTTTTACGAACTGTTGATGGAAGAATTTGGACCAGCTGCAGGAGAAGTCCAGCAACTGGTCACGGATCGAACGCTAAGTCTCACGGACCGTGTTCGCTCCGAAGGTTCATTGAATTGGATAACAGTATCTGAGTTTTTGGTTGTGATCGTACCGGGCAACTCTGGCTTGACGAATGCAGGCATGAGCCAGGGCAATGATGAACGACAATTCGGTCTGGACTTAGATTCATTCAACCTGCAGGCTGATTTGGATCGGGATTTCGACGATCGATCTTCTGGTTTGAATATCAATTCATTCAACCTGCATGTCGAAAGTGTCGCGCTGCAACCGGTGGTAAGTAAGCAGCTCTCAGAGTCTATTCGGGAATTGGTTTTGACGTAAACGTTTGTAACGGGGAGCCTTAACGAGTTCTATTAAATTTGTTACGCGAAGGAGTGCGTGATGCTAACCCCGGAAGCCCGTCGTTCTTATTCGTCGGATGTGACTGATGAACAGTGGTCGCTCATCGAGCCAATTCTCACAAACGAAATCAAGTTAACGCAGCCAGGCAGAATTCGCAAAGTTTCGCTGCGAGAAGCCGTCAACGCGATTTTCTACGTCGGATCGAACGGGGATTCAGTCGGATCTTCTGCCGCACGACTTCCTTCCCACGAGTACCGTTTACAACTATTTCGCACGTTGACGCGACAGTGGCAAATGGAACCTGGTCGTCTCAGAGTTGCGCACTCGGGTTCGTATGGACGCAGGCCGCGACACCCAGTGCGGCCTGCATCGACACTCAATCAGTCAAGACAACCGAGGTGGGCGTAGAAGAACGAGGTTACGATGGGGAAGAAAATCAACGGCAGGAAGCGTGATTTGCTTGTGGATACGCTTGGCCTTCTACTGGCCGTTGTCGTCACCGCAGCGAATGCCGACGATGGCACGGCTGCACCGCGATTGCTGCAGCGCGTTGACAAAGATTTGCTGCTACGGCTGTCGGTCATCTTCGGCGACAACAAATACAACAACAAGAGTCTGCAGCGATGGAAGGAGCTGGAATGTCCGAACAGGTCCATTCTGGCTATATCTACCACATTGTCGTTACATCGGATGCGAAAGATGCAACAGCCAAATCCGCACCTTTGAATGACACTTCGGGTAATGAACCATAGTGTGGTTTTCTGCCGTTGTGTAAACGAGATTTCTGAAACAGGTTGGCTCGTGTGCGTTCCGTAACGATTTGGGTTTCGATTCGACAGCCCTTTGCCGAACGGCGATTTCAATCGTGTGTTTGACTACGGTCAGCTTGAACAATATTTCGACGTCCAGGCTTGGCAGCGTCTTTCGCAGAGACGCGCCAAGCCGGACGCGTTGCGGTCTTGTTCCCATAAGTTGCAGTGTCTGTCATGGCGATGGGCCGCTGCAAAGTGATTTCACAAAGTTTGTCGAGAGTGCCACCATCATTGGCTGCGAACGACGCGTCGTTTCCGGAATTGAACGTCTGCTCTGCGTAAACACTCGACACAACGCGTGGGTTGAAACTCCCCGCATTTTTTCGGTGCAGACGACTCTGTCTTCGCGGTAAGTGGCAAGTAAAAAAAGAACTTGACCCAAATCGCAGAAATCACATACAACGCTACAACTTCGAAAATCTTAGATGACAGTCGTGCGCAATCTTTGCTGAAGTCTTTGGTCGCTCGGTTGTTAACACCGCAAACTCAGGCAACTCAACCTGAATACGCCGTAGGTTTTCGATTCTCGCCTGAATCTCCAATCCCCAACCCTCTCTAAATTCCTTTCTCATTACCGCTGCCACGACGAACTTTGCAGGGCGCAATCGCGGGCCTCATCGTCTATCGCCACGGTATCAGGAGCAGAATCATGCCGGAAGCACCTTCGTACAGCAAGAAACCTACTCGCGCAAGTCGCGGAACCATGCTGGTCAGCGGGACGTTAATCGCTGTCCTGGCCGGTGCCGTGGGTATGCAGATTATGCGAGCTCAAAGCAGCAAAGCTGCTGTTCAGAACGATGCCGGCGAATCGGGCAAAGTTCGCATGGACGCCCTCAGCAAACCTGTCAGCCGCGTCAACGGACAATCCATTTCGTATGAAGATCTGGCGTCCGAATGTATTCAACGCAATGGCCGCGAAGTACTCGACAACGTGATCAACCGCACTTTGATTCAACAGGCCTGTTCGCAGGCCGGTGTTTCAGTTTCAGATGCAGAAGTGAACAACGAAATTGTACGCATCTCAAAGAAGTTCGGTCTGCCTGTTGATCAGTGGGAAAAAATGCTTGAGTCAGAACGAGGTCTCACTCCCATTCAATATCGGCGGGACGTGATCTGGCCAATGCTGGCATTAAAAAAACTTGCCGGCCAGGACGTGCAGATTACTCGCGAAAAAATGAAAGAAGCTTACTACGACAACTACGGTCCCCGAGTAAAAGCACGCATGATGGTGCTGGACAACCTTCGTCGAGCTCAGGATATCTGGGAAAAGGTTCGTGCGACTCCAGCAGAATTTGAAAACTTTGCTCGAGACTACTCTGTGGAACCAAATAGTCGAGCACTGGGTGGCACTGTTCCGCCAATTCGACGTTACTCAGGTGCCCATGAAGAAATTCGCAAAGCGGCATTCAAAATGGCAGCGGATGCCAAAAAGGAAACGGCCGGGGAAGCAATTTCGGGCATTATTCAGGTCGACATGAACCAGTATGTGATTCTGAAGTTTGAAGGAATGACAGACCCGGTTCCACACGACGAGAAAGACGTCGAAGCTCAATTATCTGAAGAACTGCGTGAACGCGAAGTACAGAAGATGGTTGCTGAAACCTTCGATAAGCTGAAGACTCAGGCCCGAATCGACAACTACCTGACCGGTGAAACCAGTGGTCCTGTGCAGCAGACTTCAGGTACGGCTCTGCCAGGCGATATCGAGCAGGCATTGCAACGCTAAAAATTGTTGCGGATCGAAAACGAATTCCAGATGGACCGAACAGCGACTTATCGTCCTGCGGTCCATTTATTTTGCGCGAGTCTGAAATTGGAGTACATCGTTGGGTCTGTCAGAGTGTTGAGATTGGGAGCCCAATTCGGCCGAAAACATCAGCGATTCCCTAGCCGTCACTGGAAAGCTGAACGCATCGTCGAAACTCAGTTTTTGAGTTTCTGCGCCGAAAATAAAGAAAGCGCGAGGAAACCAAATGGCTTGTGAAATTACCACAGTGGAACAGTATCTAACTCAATTACCGGAAGATCGCCGAGCCATATTGGAGACTGTAAGAGCGACCATTCTAAAAAGCCTTCCGGTGAGCTACGTAGAGGGTATTAACTGCGGAATGATCGGGCACTTTGTTCATGGCAGCTTTATCCGGCTGGTTATCACAGTAACGCCGCATCGCCCGTGCCCTTTGCCTCTAAGGCATCGCAGAAAAAGCAGATGGCATTGTATTGCATGGGCGTTTACTGCGATCCAAACGAAGAGGCTTTGTTTCGAAAGGCCGGCTGCACAGCGATAAAAAGCTGAATAGGGGCAAGTTCTGCATTCGCTTTAAAAAACTGGAAGACGTGTTCTTGAGCGTTGTCGGCCAAATGGTGAAGCGAATCACGGTGAAAAAGTTTATCGCGAACTACGAAAAGGCAATAGATGCGACGGCAGCTCGTAAGCCGGTCGGAAAGAAAAAGTCCGCAGTTACATCAACGACACACCGGAAATCTTTTTCTGTAAAATCCAGTGCGAAGAAGAAAGCTGGCAATCGGAAGTTCGGCAGCGCGTGTGCAACTGCTTCGACCAGGGAGTCTGCGTCACGGAAGAAGTCTTAGAGCTTGATTCGACCTCGCTGGCGTGAAGGATATTTCCTTTACGACAGCCACTCACGGGACGGATATTTATAAAACGGCTGAATGCTGCAGATGTCTGATAACTTCTCAACGCTGGAGCATTTCGAAAACCGAGACGGTGTTGTGCGCTGCGATCAGCGGTGCTGAAACCGAAAATTCACAAGCACGCGGCGGCAGGCATTGAATCCAGCCATGGCAAACTTCAGTCGCTCGCGCGTCGTGTTTGCATTGAGAAGGTCGCGGTCGCGATTTTCGGACGCTGCTAGCTGCACGTTGCGAAAAGGTGCGGTCGCTTGTAGCGAAAATCGTCAAGACTTTCCGCCTTGTCTGAGATTTTACCAGCCGAAACTCTTCACGAGTTTCGCTACGTCATTTTATGAAACGCTTCTAGCTGCACGTCTATTCAGACAGCAATTCGACGTTGATCAATATCGGTGTCGCAGTTTGCCCCAGCAGTCGCCAGTCTTCGACAAAGCTTCTAACAGTGAAGCTTTCCGATGCTTCATCGCCTGCTGTTTTTGTGAATTCCATGACAAGCAAACACCGGCTTGTGGCCGGATCGGGCCCAGTCACAGCAGGTAGTGCAATGTGTGTTGAGTCGCCTGCGTTTGTGACTCCGATGTAGACCTGTTGGCGTTGGCCATCTTTAATGGCATCCAGAAGTCCGCAGCGTTGATCAGGAAACGCGGACGCCACACTCACTTCCGTGAAGTTTCGGTCAAGCAATTCGCGTTTTGCAAACGCCAGGCAGGAATTCCAGTCGGCGTCAGCATCCGCAGGTATTGCAGGTCTGGCTACAACGACAACGTCGCTGGCCGGAGTGGTTTCCGCCCAGTCGATTCCCGGAATGACGATGTTGTCATTCAGGCGACGGGCCTGCTGAAGATCGTCCAGGGCTTCTTTTTTCTGGCCAAGATTGTATTTCGCAACTCCGCGATTCATCCACGCCTTGGCATAGTCGGCATCCAGTTCGATCGCTTTGTCGTAGTTGCTGACGGCTTCGGCCAGTTTATTCTGTTCGAGAAAAACATTTCCAAGCTGGAACCAGGAGTGTGGATCTTCGGCGTCCAGTTCGATCGCCATGTTGTAGTCGACGATCGCTTCGTCAAACTTACCCAGGTCGTGCTGACACAGGCCTCGGTTTCTGCGGGCCAGCACATTATCCGGAAACTGATTGACCAGCAGACTGAATTCCAGTGCGGCTTCTTCAAACTTGCCAATCTGTGCCAGAACAACGCCTTTGTTATTGATGGCGTCAGTGTTTTCCGGATCGAGTTGCAGGCAGCTGGCATAGTCTTCCAGGGCCCTTCCGTGCAGCTTCAGATTTTCATAACAGATGCCTCGTTTGTAATATACGTCGGCTCGATCCGGAAATGCCTCTATCGCCTTTGTATAAACGGGAATAGCATCATCGTACTGTCCGCGGTCGGCAAGGATGTTGGCTTTTTCTAAGGTCACTTCAGGCGAATCGGAACTGGCCGTACATCCGCTCACAGCGGTGGCAATCACCAGCGATGTCAGAATTAGAAGTGTGCGAATTGTCTGAGTGGAGTTATTCATAATGAAAAGGTCTCGTCTGCAGCGAACTCAGTAATTCAGACTTCGTCTTGTGGAAGAACGCGGCTCGCAGAATCGTCGTGGTCCTGCAAATCCGTCCTGCCGAACAGCATGTCGCTTAGTTCCATGCGAACCGCACGAGGCGACAACGGAAACTGGATTACTGTTGCGGGAAGATTAAATTCCCCCAGCAGGCTAATTTGTGATTGCGAAAGTATGGCTAGAATCGGTGCGTTGACAGCATCGGCCAGGTCATCCAGCAGCAGTCGGATTTCAGCCGTGGGAATTCGCGAACCCGATACTATAATTGCCGCTGGCTGAAGTGATGTAGCAATTGATATCGCCGTGTTGGCGTTTGAGGCGGCTCGGCAAGGCATATCGTGACGTCTGAAGTACTGCCGCAATGTATCTCGTTCAAGCGGATGCGCTGATATCAGCAACAGACCGGTTTCTGGCGTTAACGACACGTTAGCCAGTTGCGTAGCTGTCGCGGGCGAAGCTGCGTGCCGCCGGCTGTCGGCTTTCAGTGGTTGAGTTGCACTGGCTGGAACCGGGCCGTCAGGCGGGGTATCCACGGAGTCTTCGAATACAGGCGCGGCGAATGGCTGAGTCACTGGTTCATTCGCCGTGGCCGCTAGCGCAACCTGTTTGCACATTGAATCGAAATCTTCGTTTGCTGTTGGCCGTTCATCGGTAAAGCAAGACGAGGCGGAGTGTCTGCGTTGCAAAATTCTATCGAGACGACTTCGCCAGACTTTCGGATCGGCGAATGAAAAATATGCGAAAGTCATGACCAGGCCAAAAGTCCACATCCCCAAAAATGCGCCGATCCCAAAGTGCATGCCAGTCCCGATCAGCAGGATCCAGGGACGCAGCGTTTTATTCCAGATCAACACGCAGAAAAACACTTCCCATGCCACTGTCACATGAGCAATCAGGTATGGAAGCCATGGCACCCAAGCCATCCACGTGAGATCGATGGTTTGATATTCCTGGTTCGCGATGACCTGCCACATGGCCTCGCCGGTCCACCAGGAGTCTCCTTTGAGTTTGGCAAAGCCTGCCCAGAAGTAGATCACGCAAATGTGAATCTGAATCAGTCGCAGAGCCATTCGGCATGTCATTAGCTTTTCAGGCTTAGCAAATCGAGACGCTGAGTCCCCGTGTCGTTGGTGATCGCGTTGTCGTCGCAGCAGCGAGTCTACTGACAACGCAGCACCGGAAGGTCCGATAGCCAGATACAGGCACAGTAAGCCGAGAATCTGATCGAGCCCGAAATTGGCAACCGGAACGCGCTGTGAATAAGAAACGGTAATCACATACGCAAGAATCGACGTTACTCGAGTACCCAGTCCCACACAGAACAACAACGCGACAGCAAAGCATGTCCAGTGAACCGGAACAAGCCACGCATCCGGCACGTAGAACAGGAAAGAAAACACATGCTGGCCATCATGAAACTTCAAGATGGATGCCAGAGGCTGAAGTCCGTCGCTGGCAAAAAACGCCTCCAGATCCAGGCCCCAGACAAACAGATTGTAGGCCAGCATCCATCCGGTAAGAACTCGGACGATACCTAGAGTAAACGGGTCTTCCGGCTTAAACCAGAATTCTTTCCAACGCGCACAGCCAGCGCTGATACTGGATATGTATCTTTGCAAAACAGGAGTATTGGCGTTGGCGCTCATGTTGTGTTGGAAGGACTCGGGCAGTGAGAATGTGTTGAATTAACGCAGTAGAAGTTCCAGCGAACTAATGGGATAGCAGGCTCGATGTCAGTCCGGGGGCATCGGAGCAGCTGCAAATTCGATATTGGAGGAGGGTGCTATTGCTGCATCGTCCAACGGGACTCGCTGCACAGTCGGTGTGTTAAAGTCGTAGCTACCGAGTAGTTCTTCAACAAACGTTTCCGAATCCGCAAGTTCACCACCTGCCTGAATCCGATGAATTGAAGAAGGATTGTGACTCAGCAGTGACAACGTGATTGAATCTGATTTATGCAAAGCAGAAAAATGTCGGGCGTAAGCTGCGTAGATTTCATCCTGCATTTCCGGATGAAATGCACCAATGTTTTCTGCCAACATAAAGTAGCGATGGTACAGCAAACGAGGCTGAATGGATGTGTCGGGAAATCGTCCTTTGATGGGAGCATCGCGAGGTTGATCCACAGCGTAGGAAACCAGAGTGCTGGGTCCTGGATCAGGAGCAAAAAAGTGATAACCGTGGTTTAGAAACATGAACTGATTGTAAGGTCGAGCGATCTGGGCAGCATCAACCAGTAGTGGAGATGCTGGTGGCATGCCGGCCGGCGAAATAAAGATCGCGAATACGTGAAACGCCAGCCATACGTTGACCATTACGAAGCCCGCTGTCTTAAATCCGGCGGCAACAGAGTTCATGTTTGGGTTCACTCAGAAGCAGGATGTGGGCGCAATAAGAAACAGGCAAGGCTAAGTCGGCCTCACCGTCTCCATTTTTCGGTGTGCGAATACATAACGCAATAAAAAAGAAGATACCTTGGTGTGAGGAATCAGGTTCATCAGGCAACAGGTCGCGTAATCCGTTTCGAAACTCACAACTTCCTGCTGGCTTTGGCAGAACGTTGCCACGATGCGTGCAGATGTTTATGAAACGCAACAAAAGTGGCAACGTATCAACCATCCGTTCCCGTTTACTGCCGCGAGGGTAGAAATCCGCAAGCCGACTTCCAAATCACACGGTACCGGGAATCACCGCTGAAATTAGCGTGCTGCTACGGCAACCAGATCTGAAGCAGGGTTCTGTTCAAAATTCACGGTTGTTACCTGACCTGAGGTAACAGTTTCTGTTTGTTCAGCAACGACCATTTTACCGTCTCGCACGATTTCGACGCGAACGGGGTATTGGTATTTCTGACCAGTGACTGAAACCGGAACTCGGAATTTTCAAGTCTGACCTTCAACGGTCATGCGCTGGCCAGCCAGGAAGACGGCAGCGTCTGCTGGAACGTTGACAACCAGCATTGCGTGGCTGACAACCTGAGCTCGTGCAACTACAGTTGGCTGTGGCGTTGCTGTTTGCGACATGAAGCAGGTTCCGCCCGGGCAGCTGGCAGGCTGCGAATGATACACAGGCTGACTGATAACGGGTGTGGCATCAACGGGTGTGTTGTAGCTCACGCCGTTTGATCCGCCGTGGCTACCGCTTGAACCATGCGAGCCATAAGAACCACCACTTGAACCGTGACTACCGCTGGATCCTTGAGAGCGTCGCACTCTTTTAACTTCTACTCGTTACCAGATGAACCGCCACTTGATCCGTAGCTACCGTGTGATTCGCCGCCACTGCTGCCATGCGAACCGTAAGATCCTCGATGCCGATGACCGGCGTCTGCCGAAGGAGCAGCAACAGCCGGCGCCAATGCTAAAATGCCGGTAACTTGAAATACACGCTTCATAAACCGTGTCCCTTTTGAGTGCCCGCTAAACAGCGGGCGAGCTTCCCAAACTGCCCGGCGAACCCTACTTGGCTGCCCCGGTAACTCAAATTACGTAAACACACATAAACGTCAAGTCGGGAGATATCGGTGTTTAGTCAGCAATGAGACTTGGCGTGATATTGCTCAGCCTGAAGGTGCAATATAGAAGCCGAGGTTGGAATGTTCAGCAGACACTTTGACTTCTGCTGGACCAAAGTGGCTCACAAGAGTATTCCGAACCTGTGCGAGATAAATGGTGGTATTCCCGCATTGTCGTTGCCCTGAATTCTGATTCCTAAATGGATGTTTTTGTGCCCTGGATATCGAAATAGTGTGCGCACATATACTGACCTTTAAATCCTTTCCGGACGTCGACATGTGCCATGTCAGTTCTAAAGCCAGATTCGCACAGCGCAGGCTATTGCAGTGTTGTTTTTTTCCTGTCTAAGCGACTTTTTAAGTCGCGGCCACCAGGTTCAGTTTACTTCACAGGACACGCCGACCACCTTTGCTCAGAAACCTCGACTAGAAAAATGCGAGGCTTTAGCGGTGGAGTACTATGTTTCGAACACAGGGCCTCGTTGCCATACGAGCAAGGCTCGCCAGCGATTGAATTTTCAGCAACTGGGGCGACTCACTCGCTTATGTCTCCAGCTTGAAAACCAGGTTACTTGAAAACTGAGTCGCCACTGGCAATCCATGGCCACAAAACAATCCTTCGTGCGGACAGCGTGGAGTGGCTTTAGTTGTGTTGGAACTTTACTTCGGTGCCTCGAACAGTTTCGTCAAACAGTCCGCCGTTGAACACAGTTCGTCCGCCAACAAGAGTTCTAACGGGCCAGCCTTTTAACGTGGTGCCATGCCAGGGCGTCCAACCGCATTTGGCAATTTGATCTTCGTTTCGAACTTCAGTTTCGCGATTCATGTCGATAAGTACCAAGTCGGCATCATAGCCCACTTCGATGCGGCCTTTGTTCACGATGTCCCAGACATTCGCGGGGGCTTCACACATCCATGACACGACCTGTCGCAGGGTGCAGCGCCCCTGGTTGACGGAATTCAATAGCAGTGCCAGCGAGTTCTCCACGGCTGGCAGTCCGGACGGCGACAACGGATATGGTTGTTTTTTTTCTTCGAGTGTATGTGGCGCGTGGTCGGTTGCAATGACTTCAATGGTGCCATCCAATAAACCTTCCCATAATGCTTCGTTGTCCTTTCTGTATTTGATGGAAGGATTCATTTGCACCAGAGAACCAAGCCGTTCGTAGTCTTCCACGTTGAACAGCAGATGATGAGGACACGCTTCAGCCGTAATCAGATCGCTGGTTGTACGTAGAAATTCGACTTCTTCCGCAGTAGAAACGTGCAATACGTGAAATCGATGGTTGTGTCGTTCTGCAAGTTCCACGGCTCGCATTGTCGCAATCAGTGCGGCTTTATGATCACGAATGCTGCTGTGATCGATGAACGATGTTCCTCCACCAAGTCGTTCTGAGTTCGCTCGAACCGTGGCTTCGTCTTCGCAGTGCGCACAAATGGGAAGACTGGTTTTCGCGAAAATACGCTCGAGCGCTTCCTGTTGGTCCACCAGCAGATTGCCCGTGCTGGAACCAATGAAGATCTTGATACCCGGAGTTCGCTTTGCGGCTTGCAGTACTTCGATGTTATCTGGGGTGGCCCCAATATAAAATCCGTAATTCACCAGGCACTTTTCTGCTGCCAGAGCCAATTTGTCGTCTAAAGCTTCCAGAGTAATCGTGGCTGGTTTTGTGTTGGGCATTTCCAGAAATGTAGTGATGCCACCCTTTGCGCAGGCTCGACTGCCGGTTGTCAGATCTTCTTTGTGAGTCAGCCCGGGGTCTCGAAAGTGCACCTGATCGTCGATTACACCCGGAATCAAGTGCAGACCAGCACCGTCAATCACTTCATCAGCGAATACGCCATTGTCGGCTGCCGTGTCGATGATCGAACCGTCTTCAATCAGAATATTGGCTGTCGCAATTCGGTCAGGAAAAACAACTTCCGCGCCTCGGATGAGAGTTTTCATATCAGAGAGTTTTGAAGCATGTTGGTGAAAAAAAAAACTGATTTTGCGTTCCCGCATTGTCCGGCTTCTCACTCGGAAGCACGGTCGTATTGTACATGTCTATGGCAGCATTAACAAATGCTTCCGCTTGTACTGCTTCGCCGCGCGTCAGATCACGTATTGGCGACTTCTCACCTTCATAATCCTTTGTGCTTCTTGGCAGAAATTGCAGGAAAGCCGTACCAACGCGGGGCTGGGAACACGGGGATTATCGTGAAGTTGGCACTTTTCCTGCGTACGATTTGATCTTGAGGTGACCAGAAATCGTTCATTCAGTTCAAGTTTGATCTTCAAAAATAAGCCGCTGAACGTTGCTTTTCGAGAAACGTCCAACAGCTTTTGCTTGGCGTTATTCTAATGCTTCCCAGCGTTTGAAGCAGTGCTGCAATTCTTCTGAAACTTCTTCAGTTTCTTTTTGCGTCGCCGCAATTTGTGGGCCGTCCTGTTTGTAGAAGGCGGGGTCGGCCATGAGTGCGTGGAGTTCTTTTTGGCGAGTTTCCAGCGTGTCTATTCGTGCTGGCAGTTCGTCCAGTTCTCGCTGTTCTTTAAAGCTTAACTTGCGCTGCTTCGGGGCTTCTGTCTGTGTTGCGGAGGGCTGTGTCGCGGAGGGCTGTGTCTTTTGCGTTTCTGTTGCAGCCAGTTGTGCTGCGACTGCGGTTCGGTTTTGTTTTTGACGCAGCCAGTCGTCATATCCGCCGTCGAAGTCTTCGACTACACCGTTACCTTCGAAGACGATGGTGCTGGTAACAACGTTGTTCAGAAATGCTCGATCGTGGCTCACGATGAGTGCTGTGCCGGAGAACTGCGTCATGGCGTCTTCCAGCAGTTCCAGAGTTTCGGCGTCCAGGTCGTTTGTCGGTTCGTCCAGTACCAGAACGTTGGCTGGTCTGGTTAACAGTTTGGCCAGCAGTAGCCGGTTTCGTTCGCCACCGCTTAGGAATTCGACGCGTGTGTGAGCTCGATCAGGAGTAAACAGAAAGTCCTGCAGATAGCCCATGATATGGCGTTTTGAGCCATTGATCATCAGTTCGTCAGTGCCTTCGCTCACGTTTTCTCGAGCCGATTTCGTTGGATCCAGCTGTCCTCGCAACTGATCGAAGTAGGCGACGGAAAGATTGGTCCCAAGCTTTACTTCGCCCTGTTCTGGTGCAAGTTCGCCCAGAAGAAGTTTCAGCAGCGTCGACTTGCCGATTCCGTTTGGACCAATGACGCCAATCTTGTCGCCACGGAAAACAGTTGTGCTGAAATTGTTGATCAGCAATGGTCCGCCAAAACCATGAGACACGTCTGTTAGCTGAGCGACCAGTCGGCCGGATCTTTCGGCGGCCTGCAGCTGCAGTTTTGCCGTTCCCATTTTTTCACGGCGTTCGCTGCGTTCGTGGCGCATTTTCTTCAACGCGCGTACGCGGCCTTCGTTGCGGGTTCGTCGGGCCTTGATGCCCTGGCGAATCCACTTTTCTTCTTCAACCAGTTTGCGATCAAAATGTGCCTGAGCTGTTTCTTCGGCGGCAAGGAGGTCGTCTCGACGCTTTAGAAATGTTTGATAGTCGCACGTCCAGTCGAACAGCCGACCTCGGTCCACTTCCACGATGCGATTGGCGATTTCCTGTAGGAAGACTCGATCGTGAGTCACAAAGATCAACGTCCCCGGAAACCTTGCAAGATAATCCTGCAGCCACAGAATCGATTCGATGTCCAGATGGTTCGTCGGTTCGTCCAGCAGCAGAATATCCGGCTTCTGAATCATCGCCTGAGCCAACAAAACGCGGCGTTTCATTCCCGCGGAAAGCTCGCTGAATGGCTTGTCGGCAGGAAGCTGCATTTCTGCCAAAAGACCGTCCAGACGATCTCCGCCATCCCACAATTCGGCGTCGCTCAGGCCTTCGCTGGCGGCGTCGTAACGTTTCTGATCCGGGGCAGACAGCGGTTCGCCATTTTGCATCAGGTTGTTGAAATGGCGGTAGTCAACGACGAACCGGGCATTCTTTCCAAATGCTTCAGCCGCAACTTCGAATGCCGTTTGATTGTCGCCCTGTGGAACTTCCTGCGACAAACGTGTGATCACGGTTTCCGGCGCCATGCCGATGGTGCCATCGTCGGGAGCGAGCTGGCCCTCGATAATCTTCAGTAATGTGGACTTTCCAGCCCCATTGCGTCCGACCAGGCCAATGCGCTCGCCGCGTTCAACGTGCAGCGTTGCGTCCTTCATCAATGGGGGATGAGAGTACGCAAAAGAGATGTTGTTTAGACTGAGTAGTGCCATGCGGCGGACTGTACGACGACTCTGCGCCGCGTGCGATGGAATCGTGAAGGTTTCAGTTCAATTCCTGGTGAAAAGACGACCTGACGCAATAAGACGGCTGACGGGTTGGTTTTTAACGCCGAATTTCGGCAGCAGAATGGCTTTCAACATGCTATTGTCTGCGAAAACTGTGGAACGACACGTAAACCGCTATACGCCGCCATGACGCTGATTCTTGCCATAGATGTTGGGAACACTCGAGCCAAATTCGGCGTTTTCGAGCATGGTTCTGCCGCGCAGCCTCAGGTGCGAGAAATCACTGCCGCGCCATTGCGCGATCAGAACAATCTGGCGTCGGCTGTCAACGACTGGCTGGAAGAACACGAATTCGACAACCTGGACTTTGCAATTGTCTCGGGCTCAAACCCACCAGCCCGGGATACTTTGTTGCGAGACTGGCCGCGTCCGGATGTTGTTCCGGTGATTATCAGCGGTTTTGACGATATGAAAATGGTTTTGGACGTTGAATCGCCCGCAACCGTGGGCATCGACCGGTTGTTGACCGCGTTCGCAGTGCGACGGCTGGTTGCTGGTCGTCAGCCGATCGTTGTGATCGATTCGGGAACCGCGACCACAGTCAACCTCGTGACGTCTGACGGGACGTTTCGGGGAGGAGCAATTCTGCCCGGTCTGCGACTTTCAGCCTATGCGCTTCATGATTATACGGCTCGTTTGCCACTGATAGACACCGATCAACTAAGCGATGGCTCGTTTTTTGTGGACGCTCCTTTGCCGGGACGCAACACGATTGATGCAATAAAATCGGGTTTGTTTTGGGGGCAACTGGGTTCAATTCGAGAAATTTCCAGTCGGCTTGCACAGTCAGCGGCGCGAGATTTCGGTGACAAGGCTCAGGCTGTTTACGTTTTGACCGGAGGCGGGGGCCGCCAACTGGTCGCTCAACTGCCAAACGCCTTGTACATCGACTGCCTTGCTTTGCACGGTCTAGCCATGCTGGCGGCTGAGAAAATCGACAACGCTGATCGTTCCACAACAAGTGGCGGACAGTGATCAGGATTTTTCCCTGAAGGCGGTGCTGAAATCGCAAATTTACAAGCGCGCGGCGCGAGCAAATGAATCCAGCCCTTGCGAAATTCACTCGCGTGCCGTGCTTGCATGGGGAAGTTGGCCGGAGCCGCTTTCCGTCAATCTACACTTCGTGGCCAAGTGAGTGCCGTCTTAACAGTTGGGATCGGGAGGCAGTCAGATACGTCTGCCAGTTGAGAAACTCTGGCTTCGAAGCGTGATCATGAGAACGTTGCTGTTGACCGAACACGTTTTGCAGTGCATCGTACGCGTCACCGAATTGTCGAGCTGACTCTATAGATTGTTGGGAATATCAAATGTCCAGGTTTGCAGTCATCATTCCTGCTGCGGGCGACAGCTCTCGATTTAAGGGGTTTCGGCAAAAGAAACCGTTTGTGGAACTTAAGGGCCGAGCGATCTGGTTGCGCACGGTCGAACACTTTGTGAACCGAGATGACGTGTCCGAAGTGATTCTGGTGTTGGCGAAGTCAGATATCGAAGAATTTCTGGAACGATTTCGCTCGGAACTTGGCTTCAAGAACCTGACGGTCACTCAGGGCGGAGCGTCGCGATCCGAAAGTGTGATGAAGGGGATCCATGCTTTGAAGAAACCGGCTGATTTTATCGCCGTTCACGATGCTGCTCGACCGCTGCTTACAAAAGCGTGGGTGTCTGAGATCTTTGCAGCGGCAATAGAAAAAGACGCGGTGATTCCCGGTATTCCGGTAAGCAGTACAGTGAAATCTATTTCCTCGGACGGCCGGATTGAACAGACGATTGATCGAACACCGTTGCGATTGGCTCAGACGCCGCAGGTCTTCCGTCGATCGTTGCTGGAAAATGCTTACCATAATGTCGCCGATCCGTCGTCCTTTACAGATGAATCTTCGCTGGTTGAGGCCGCCGGACACCCGGTGTTTGTGCACAACGGCTGGCCGATGAACATAAAAATCACCACGATGGACGACTTCAAGATCGCAGAATCGCTGCTGGCCGCTCTGCCCAAGGAAAGCGGGCTTAAGGAATCTCACTCGTTCGGGGCCAAACGTTTCTCATAGACGCTTTGCATGTTAGAATTAGCAACAGCTGTCGCTATCGCCTTTTCGAATTGCCTGCTGTGGATTCTGAAATGTCATCGGTCACGATTTCCTGCCCAAAATGCAACTCCGGATTAAAGCTGCCGAACCGTAGCCTGCTGGGGCGGAAGGGGAAGTGCCCGAAGTGCGAGCACCGCTTTATTCTGGAAGAACCAGATGAAGTGCAGCTGGAATTGGTCGAACCAGTTGCTCCGGCAGCCCCTGTCAAATCGGATCAGCCGCTGGTGGGCACGTCTGCCAAATGGGTTCCGGACGATGTTGCTGGTAATGAGCCGGTATTTTCGTCCGCCGCCGCCCCACCGCCGTTCGCACCGGAAACGCCGTTGAGTGCGAATTCCAACGCGTTTCCGTCGGCCGCGCCGGTTGGCAGCGAGTTTGATTTTTCGACAAACACTGCTGGCCAAACTGACTCAGCTGGATCCGGCACAAACGAACCCGAATCTTCCGCTGCAACCGCAAAAGGCAGCATCGCCAACCGAGCTCGCCGACGAAAAACGAAGAAGGGTCGCACCGGGCCGATTGCCATCGGTGTTGGCACCGCCCTGTTTGCCTTCAGCATGCTGGGCCTGTGGTGGCAAAGCAATAGTCAGAAGACGGCCGAAGCTCAGCAGAAGTATGCTGCCGAACAGCCAAAGATAAACGACGAATGGAAACAGGAAAAGGAGGAACTGGCGGTTTCGGATCAGGACGCCAAAACTCTAAGTCCGACTTCGGGCGGCAATATTCCGATGGAGTTCATGCCGTTTACACCTCATTTGATTTGCCATCTTCGGCCTTTTGAAATCTGGGCGGCTGATCGAAGTCACAAAGAATTTGTCGCCACGCTTGGCAGCCTGGGCATTTGGCTGGACGCTACTATTCGCGATATCACTCGATTCGATCCTCAGGACATCGAAGAGCTTACCTTTATTGTTAACTTTGGGCCGCGGACATCACCACCCGACGTAGCTGCCGTTGTTCGACTACGCAGCGAACAGACCGCGTCCGACCTGCAGCTGAACCGATTTCCGGGCACCGTTCGTCCAGATCCGGGTGTGCAGATTTTTGAATCCGATCCTTACAGCTATCTTTTGATCGACAACAAGACATTTGTCGTGGCGCCGAATTCCATGTCGGATCTTTTGGCTGAAGCAAAGTCCTACAGCAGGCAGCCGTCGGTTGAGCTGGAAGGTTTGTTGAAGGAATCGGATCGCCGTCGCCAGGTGACGGTGATGTTTGATATCAAAAACATCGATACGCATCGCGAGTACATTTTTGACGAAGATGTGCAGACCTTCGCCGATGAGTTTGTGCTGTGGTTCGGAAAAGATATTCAGACGATCAGCTGGAGCATGCATCTGGACAAAGAACTGTTCATGGAAACTCTACTTCATGAAAACAACGAAAGTTCTCCACTGCGAGTGCAGCGATACTTAAAGCAACGATTTCTGGAGTTACCGGATCGGTTGCAGCATGCCGCCAGATTTATGAAACCTGCCAATCAAGGGTATCGATCGATGATTGGGCGATTTCCGGCAATGATGAAAGCTTTCGTGTTGGGAACATCGACCAGTGTGGGGCCCGCCTACGTTAGGTTGATCACGCTGCTGCCGGATAAAGCCGGGGCAAATCTTGCGGCAGCTTCCTTATACACCTGGAACCAGTCTGTAGTGACCGACTTCACCGGGCCAGCTCCTGTTGTGACGTCCAAAGGCCCCATTCTTCCAAATACCGTTGCTGACCGCTTGAAGATGCCGGTAATTGTTGACTTCCGAAGAATGCCTCTGCAGGAAGCATTTGCCTATGTCGCCGACGAAATCAAGACACCGATCATAATCAACGGAGACGCATTGAAGCTGGCCGGCATGACGCAGAATATGTCTCAAACCTACAACCTCGGTGAAGTCTCGGCGCTGAAAGCGATTGATGCGATGCTAACAAACCCGGACTACAAGGGGACGCTGGTGATTGTTGTTGACGAAGCCGGTAAGTCGATCACTCTGACAACGAGACCCGTCGCCGAACAAGCAGGACTGACGATCTACGATACATCGAAATGATGCGGTGTTGAATGTCGAGCTGGTACGAATAGCCGCAGTTGGCATTTTACGTTGGTGTGAAGTCGCCAGGCCTTGCGGCACGACGTGTTTCCTGTTTTGGAATCGCCAAACAGACTGGCTGAGCCAACGTATGCTGTCCGGCACCGATCTTTGCTAACAAATATTCTCAGCGTAGACAGAAAATTCAACATGTCCCGTTACCTACGCCATCACCCCGGCTGAGGTTCTCGCACATTCAGTCGCGAAACGGGAAGCGGACTTCAATGGTGGCACCTTTGCCTTCGGCGCTTTGCAGGCTGACGTCGGCGTGCATGGCCTGGCAAAGGTGTTTGACAATTGACAGCCCCAGACCGGTACCGCCTCGTTCTCGATTGCGATCTCGTTCAACGCGATAGAAGCGTTCGAAGATTCTCTTTTGGTCTTTGGTGGCGATTCCCACGCCGGTATCGATCACTCGCAACGCATTGGCGTCTTCTTCAGTCAGCAATTCTACGGTGACCGCTCCGCCTTCAGGAGTGTATTTTAGAGCGTTGTCGATCAGGTTGCCGGCGACTGTGCGAATCGCCTGAAAGTCGGCAAGAACAAACAGTTCTTTTTCGCCAATCAGTGTCAACGTAATCCGCTTACCTTCAGCGACAGGCATCATCGCAGTGATTACCTGATTAGCCACGGCATACAGGTCGACGGGCTCTTCTTCGAAGACCTGTTCGCCGGATTCCAGACGAGCGAGTTGCAGCATGCCTAGAATCAGTTGTAGTAGTCTTTCCGACTGTTCTTCGATCTGTCGTAGAAATCTGCGCGATGCGTCATGATCTTCCAGAGCTCCGTCCAGCAGAGTTTCCGTGCACGCCTGAATGACGGTAAGTGGAGTCTTTAATTCGTGTGAAACACCATTCACGAAGTCACGTCGCATGGACTCCAGTTTTCGAACTTCGGTTACGTCGGCCAGCACTAAAACAGCACCGCCGCTGGAAATTGGAGAAACCAGCAGAGTGACCTGAGTTTCATTACGAGTAAGTTTTAGTTCCACGGATGTTGGACTTCGATCAGCCAGCGCCGTGCGAACGGCGTCCTGCAGATGCGTATTTCTAGCGACCTCAAACAGCATGCGGCCATCAAGATTCTTTCCGCGATGCTCCAGCATCAAACACGCTCGACTGTTAGCAAACAGAATTCGCTCATGATCATCAACCGCGATTACTCCTTCCGCCATCGCCTGCAGAATGGCGGCCAGCTGAGTCGCCGACGACCGTGTTTTCCGTTCCTGCTTTTCGACTTCACGAAGTCGCCCGGATTTTTCCTTATCACTGTCGATAAGTGATTTTGCGACATAGGCGAATTCATCGTTGCGATCAGCCAGTCGGAACAGCAGGTCCTGACGAACGGATGGGGTTTCGTCTGGTTGAACGGCCTGTTTAAGCAATCTCATCGGGCCGACGATACTTGCTGAAACAAAGGCCAGACAAACGGCCCCCCAAAGTCCGGCAATGACCGCAACACTGGCGGTGGCTCGACGAATTTTTGACGCTTCTTCGATACGATCAGCAACCGGATATGTCAGCAGCAAAAAATCGTCTGAATCTGCGATGTGCTGAATGCAGAACAACGTGTCCGATTCAGCGATGCCCCAGCGAAAGTGAATCTCACCATTGGCCGCAACCTTCAATAATTCGCTCAGGCGGACAGATGTCAGACCTACTTCGTTGACTTCGATTGGTTCTGATTGACCGTTTGTGGCACGTCCTTCGGAATCGACAATCAGTAGAGACCGTCCCCGCGACGCAAGAACTTTCCGCAGGATTGGCTGGTGGATGTCTGCTGGGTCATGTCCCTGCAACGAATCGTAGATTGAGTCCAGTAATTGAGTCGCGTCAACTTCTGCCAGTCGCCGCGCATCGCGTTCCAGTTCTTTGGTAAGGCTCAAAAGCAGCCCGCCCAGTGCGAGCGCGCACAGCAGCGAGTAAATCCCGAGAATCATCCAAAACAAGCGAGATCTCAGCCAACTCAAAGCATGCTTTCTGTATCGGACAGTATCGTCCGGGTTTATTCCGTTGTGTCCGATCAGTATAAACAGTCTATGAAGTTATCATGAAGAGACTCGGTTACAGTTCCAAAATGTCGGTCAAACAACTTTGTTTTGACCGAGCGTTTCGGAAGGTGATTCTGACCGCTACGATGCCGTCGAAACATCTGGGGCTCGCGAACGGGCTATATGATTAAACAACAAACGGCACAATGACCAACAGTTAACAGGTTTGCAAAATATGGCTTCCGATTATGATAGCCTCGGCCAGTTTCCTGCCGTTCGTATGCGGCGAAATCGACGGCACGATTGGTCGAGACGCATGGTGCGCGAAAATTCGTTGTCGGTCAACGACCTGATCTTGCCCGTTTTCGTAAAGGATGGCAGTGGAATCTGTGAGCCCATTGATTCAATGCCCGGCGTCAATCGCTATAGCGTCGACACGCTGATTGACTATGTTGGCCAGGCGGCGGCGTTGCGAATTCCGGCCATCGCCATTTTTCCGGTGACAGCAGCAGAAGCAAAGTCGGAAGACGGCGACGAAGCACTCAACCCAGACAACCTGATTTGCTCGGCCATGAAGGCGATTCGCAAAGCCGGAATCGATATCGGGCTGATTGCAGATGTTGCTTTGGACCCTTACACAATTCACGGCCAGGACGGCGTTCTTAGAAATGGCGACGTTGCCAACGATGAAAGTCTGGTAATTCTGGCAAAGCAGGCAGTTGTACAGGCCGACGCCGGATGCGACATCATTGCACCTTCTGACATGATGGACGGACGCGTTGGCGAAATCCGCAAAGCTCTGGACGCTCACGGCCATCATCAGGTGCAGATCATGGCTTATTCGGCCAAGTACGCTTCGGCGTTTTACGGACCGTTTCGTGATGCCGTTGGCTCAAAAGGCAATCTTGGCAAGGGCGATAAACGCACTTACCAAATGGATCCCGCAAATTCTGATGAAGCCATTCGAGAAGTCGCCCTGGACCTGGCGGAAGGTGCCGACATGGTAATGGTAAAGCCGGGCATGCCGTACCTGGACATTGTTCGTCGCGTCAAACATGAACTGAGTGTTCCGACATTTGTGTATCAGGTCAGCGGCGAATATGCGATGTTGTCGGCTGCAGTTGCCAATGGCTGGCTGGACCGCGACAATGCCATGATGGAAAGCCTGTTGGCCTTCAAACGAGCCGGCGCTGACGGCGTTCTTACCTACTTTGCAATGGACGCCGCACGGATCATCAGTGCGGGGTAATCAGCCATTTTTGAATTCTGGTATCTTAAGTGTAACGCATTGGCGTGCGGGCCTTCCGGGGTAGGACGATTGTATGAATGTTGTTGTACTGGGTGCCGGAACAGTTGGGCGAACTGTTGCCGAACTGCTGTGTAATCGAGGGATCAACGTCTGTATCGTCGACGAACAGGCCGCGTTGCTGAAACGTGTTGAAGAACAGCTTGACGTACAAACGGTTTGCGGATCGGCCTTTGATGTCGCGAAGCTGTTTCAGGCTGGAATTCAAACGGCTGACCTATGCCTGGCGGTGACCAGCCGCGACGAAGTGAACATGATCAGCGCCAGTATCGCTCGCGAAATGGGGGCAGCTCGTACTGTTGCCAGAGTGTTTAGTCCGATTTTCCGAGACACCAGCACCTTCGATTACAAGCGGCACTTCAACATTGATCGACTGATAAGCCTTGAGCATCTGACGGCGCTGGAATTGGCTAAACATATTCGCAGCACTTCCGCTTTGGCAGTGGAAAGCTTTGTGCGGGGTGGAGTTGAAGTGCATGGGATTCATGTCGGCCACAAAGCCAGGGCGATCGGCGTTCCTCTGAAACAGCTGCAGCTGCCGAACACGATTCGGATCGGGCTGATTTCGAACGACGTGCGGTCAATCATTCCCGGCGGCGACGACTGCGTTCAAAGTGGCGACTACGTCACGTTGATTGGATCTCACAGTGAACTGGAAAAAGTCGCTGCGCAGTTCGAAGATCGTTCCAGTGAAAGAACTCGAGTTGTGATTGCCGGCGGAGGCGAAATCGGTCTCAATCTGGCTCGTCTGCTGGAATGTACTCGCTGCCGAGTTACCGTTCTGGAAAGCGATCTGGAACGTTGCAACTACATCGCCGAACGATTGCCACGCTGCACGGTTTTGCATGCCGACGTCAAAAGCAAGGCAGACCTGGAAGAAGCTCGAGTAGGCAAAGCGGATGTGTTTGTTGCCTGCACCGGACGCGACGAAGAAAATATTGTTTGCGGTGTTGAAGCAAAAGAACTCGGCTGCAAACGCCTGCTGACAATTGTTCGCAGTCCCGACTATGCCAACGTGCTGGAACGTCTGGGGATTGACGTCGCCGTTAGTCCTCGAGAAGCCATGGCACGCCAAATTGTGGGGCTTGTTGCCAAAGGCCCGATCCGCGAACGATCGCCAATCGGCGGCAACACCGCGGAAGTATGGGAAATTGAAGTCAAAAAAGGCGTGGCGGCAACAAAGTGCTCGCTGCGAGAACTTTCGCTGTCCAAGTCACTGGTGGCTGCCATAGAACGAGCCGATTACGTGCGAGTTCCCAATGCCGATGACCGCCTGCAAGCCGGCGATACCGCCGTCCTGCTGGTTCACAAGGACTCGCAAAAAGAAGTTGAAGCTCTGTTTACGTCGTAACAGGAAGCGTAGATGTCAGCGCGGCGGATGCGTGCAGGTCAGTCATTAGATTGAAAGTGACTTGGCTGTCTCTGGCTCACACACGTGAGTCTGGATAAAGGCCAGCGGATGTTTTTTGTCTTATCTATAGCGTGCTACTTCCAGAACATGGTTTGTTCTGGTGCCTGATATTTGATGCCCATGTCTTTGCATTCGTAGGGCACTTGACCAGCAAACAGCGACTCAACTCCGCCGATAACCATGCCTGATGTCAGCAGTGTTCGTTCAATCGGATAGAGCGTCTTTCCGTTTACGAACATTTCTTCGACGCGATGACTTAGCGGGTTGAAGAAGTCGGCAGTGGTTGCACTTTGGCCGGGCATCGGCAGATACATTTGGCAACCGATAATCTCGCCAGTATCAGAACGCTGCCCCGCATAGTTGAAGTCGCGAATTCCGGTTAAGAAAATGCTCGTGCGAAATCCATCCAGATGTTCAATCAGGTAGCCAGTCATTTCCGGCAGTGCCACGCGAGCCCATTCAAACGTGACCGGAGCAGTTGGGTATCCGTTATCGACCGGAAGATTGTGACTGCGACTTAACGCCGACACGAATAGCTTTCGAGTATCCTGACGCTGGCTTGCTTCCAAGATCGCCCAAAGCTTTTCGCCCTTGAGTGCGTGGACAGATCGAATGCCGACTTCCCCGCCTGCTCGACGTTCGGACATGCACTGAGCCGTTTCCAATGCGTGGAAGTCATAGCTGTCGATGCCGCCGTAGGCGACGCACACACTTTCTTTCAGCGGCGTGTTGAGCGGCAGTTCGAATGTTGGTAAACGCCAGGTTACAGGCAGTGAAGATCCGGCGTATAATGGGAAGCCCAGTCGCTTGGCGTCATTCACCATTTCGCGGCATTGAGTCCAATCGGTCGACAGATGTTTGTCGTTAAAGATCGGCACGGATCGACCGGAATCTTCAAACACTTTTACTACCCGTTTGAACCAGTCGTATCGTGGGTAAAGCGTTTGTCCTTTCTCGTTTTTTGGGTAGCTGCCGTGTTCGCCAATAATGATGACACCATCAACAGCCAGCTTTGAAGATCCCAGTGTCAGTGCTTCTTCAATCGTAAGAAATTGCTTCAGGCCGTAGCGTTTGATGCGTTGTTTGCCAATATCTCGTTCTTTGAACTGTTCGATGTAGACGGATGCAATCTCGACTTCCGGATCATGCCATTGTCCGTCAGTTGCAAAACCTATCGCAAATCGGTCCAGGAAGTGTTGAGCGTGCGAGTGCTTGTAAACTTCCGTTCCAAGAAACGCGATCTTCTTCTTCGGGACTTCTTCCGGTCCGGCAGCGCTGGATAGCGCGGGCATGAAGCCAGCCATCAGCGGGGTTGCCGCCAGTTGTTTTCCGAATTGGCGTCGATTGAGCATGTTTCACCCTTCCCAGGATTTTCCATCCCATTGAATGATGCGCTGCACCATTTGCTGCACATCGTTGCTAAATGTTGAAAGCAGGATTTCGCCTTTGTCTGCCGATGCCAAATGGGGCCAGCCAATGTGTCCGATCTTAGAACGATCGTTCGTTATCCATCCGCGGGTTGCTGGGGAAAACGGATTGCCTGGCTCAATGACCGGTGCATTCTGGTAGTCACCAACAAGATGCGGCATGATTCGCAAAATCATGGATGTTTCCCATTCGCAGGCGTGCCCCATTTCCTGCTGTTTGAATTCCAAATTCTGACGCCCGGGTTCGCCGCCTAAAGACCAGTATGTTGAAAACAGCAGCAGCAGGTCATCGCGGTGGCGGTATTTCTGCCGTACTTCAAAAATTGCCTGCTTGCCGGGCACATCGTTGCCGCCATGTCCGTTCAGTAGAAACAGTCTTTTGAATCCATGCGTGATGAGGTTTTCAAGCAGGCCGACCAGCATGTTCAGGTATACTCGAGGCGGCGCAGACAGCGTTCCAGGAAAGTCCATATGGTGGTCAGAATTCCCGAACCACATCAGCGGAGCGACCAACAGTTCTTCGTGCATTGCAAGTTCTGTGCGGCGAACAATTTCCGTCAGCAACATGCTGTCTGTGTACACCGGCAAATGGTGCCCGTGTTGTTCGACCGCCGCGATCGGGATAATAACGGGCATGTTTTTTGGCAGTGCAGACACGTCAGGCCATGTCAGTTCGCTCAGAAACATGTTTAGAATATCCGGAAGAATTTGCAGGAGGGAATCGGCGGCGGGGAGTGATCATCCAGGGAAAGTTATACGACGAATCACGGCCGAATGTACAGTAACGCCTGTATAAAGACTGACGCGTACGCTGTTTTGATTCGGCCGTTGTGCTGGCCTGAAGTCCACAAACGGTTGTTAGATCAAGTTACGAAAAGCTGCGGTCAATCCTGCGAAAGTCGTCGAGTCTTTCGGCATTGTCCTGTGGTTTCATCGGCCGCACATCTACACGAGTTTCGCTACGTTATTTCGTAAAACGCACTAGCTCAATGCTCGGCGAAAGAAGTTGATCCAGTTGGCGTGCATGATTCCGGAGATATCGTCGTCTGAGTATCCTCGTTCACTAAGCAGCGTGGCGATTTTCTGCAGGTCTGCGATTGTGTCCAGGTCGCACGGTGATTGTTCTCGGCCGAAGCCGCCGTCAAGGTCGGAGCCAATGCCGCAATGTTTGGTCGTACCGGCCAGTTGGCAGATGTGGTCGATATGATTTACTGCGTCTGCCAGGCAAACAGTGGATGGATCCGTGACGCCTTTGATCCAGCCTGGACGGATCATCCAGGAATCCAGAGCCAAGCCAATCACGGCATCCCGCTGTAGCAGAACCTTGATCTGTTCGTCGCTGAGTTGTCGGTCGCTGGGAACGAGTGTTCGACAATTGTGGTGGCTGGCAAGAACCGGTCCGCCGTAAATATCGAGTGCTTGCCAGAAGCAGTCGTCGGAAAGATGAGTCACATCCAGTAGCATGCCTACACGATCCATTTCTCGCAGCAGTTCCGGGCCTTTTTCTTTCAAACCGCCTGTGCTGCCCGTGCCGTGGCCGTAGTCGTCCGGGCCATAGTGAGCTGGCCCGAGTATTCTGAGGCCATTGTTGTACCAGCGTTCTACATATGAAGGATCGGGAATCGCCCAGCTGCCTTCCATGCTGAGAATGAAACCGACCGGAGTATTGCTCGCGTCTGATTCCAGCTTTGCGACATGCTGGTCAAGCGTCCGGCGGTCGGGCAGTTCTGCAAAATGTCCGAGCTCTGTCATCTGTCGATACCATGCCAACTGTCCCTGCATGGCCCCGAAGGCAGACAGACGCGACTGGTAAAAAGTTAGCGGAGCAAGATTGCGTTTAAATCGCGGCAACAGAGTAGCTATGACCAGGCCGATGTTGCCCTTGCGCAATTCTGGAACGCTGATCGTGCAATCTCCGGGTACGCATCCCGCAAACTGTCGTTCGTGTTCACGAATGGCGGCGATCGGTTGCAGAAGATCACGGTTCCATTCGATGGCGTTCCAGGCAAGGTCAAGGTGGGCATCAAATATCAGCATTGGCGGGATTTTCGATCAACAGAGGTTGGGTAATATCAGAACGCAGACAAGGTCTTTACAAAGTGGAGTGTTGAAACGCTGACTGGTGCTGAGCTTCTTTTTGTGCGATGTGCGGAACGACTATTGTACAGCATTGGGACGCCAGACAGGGTGTCGTTTGGGCAGGAGAAATCGCATGAATCGGTAGACAAGGGAAGATCGCTCAGTCGTGGATGTTATATTTTGAAAACGTGGCGATTGCCGTGAATCGTTGCATCACCTGTTCCGGCTGGACCGATTTTTCGTGTAGGTTGAGGGAATTCAATGTCGGGTTTTCATGCTGCGGTGCTGTTAGTTGTCTCGCATGAAAGTTAACAGTGTTAGCCTACTGGTGACTGAGACCATGCACAATATTGTATAGATCTTCCCAAAATGCCACTGCCAACAGATCATGCTTCTATTCAAACACCCGTCAACTCTTCAGTTGCGGGTGCCGATAGCGGCGTATCTGATGAGCACTTATTGAATGGTGTTGCGAATTCAACGAGCGTTTCGCCGCCGCGATGGCTGACGGAAATAGATTCTTCGTCATTTGGTGGTCACGCTCACAGACTGCCCGCCTCGACACGAATTATCAAACGGCTGACAGACATCTTGGTCGCCAGTGGGCTATTGCTGGTTGCAACGCCGGTTATGCTTCTGGCAGCCATGGCGATCAAATGCAATTCGCCAGGGCCGGTTGTGTTTACCCAAACACGCGTTGGTTTGAACAATCGTCGTGATTCAGGCCGCCGAGCTTCATGGCTGCCGATTCCGATTTGTCGACGGCGAAAAAGCAACTACGGACGACCGTTTACGATCTTTAAGCTCCGCACGATGCATGTTGAAGCCAGTTCCAATGGGCCCACGCAGACTCAAAAGCAAGACGCCCGGATCTTTCCCGTTGGAAGACTGTTACGACGTATGCGGATCGACGAGCTACCTCAATTGCTGAACGTGCTTCGAGGCGAAATGTCGATGGTTGGGCCTCGGCCGGAATGCATCGAATATATGGAAGACCTGTCCGCTAAAGTTCCCAACTATCTGGAACGACTGGGTCTCAAGCCCGGCCTGACCGGCATCGCTCAGATCGAATCCGGATACGCCAACGACCTGGAAAGTTATCGCCGCAAAGTGACTCTGGATCTGCTGTATCTTCAGAACTGCTGTCCTTGGAACGACCTGAAGATAATGGTGCGTACCGGACGAGTCATCTTCAGTGGCTTCGGGGCTTTGTAAGTGTCTGCGCTGGCCGTGGAGCGTCGAACGATTGCGGCAATTTCCCGATGACTGATGACTGCGAAGATTGCGTTTCAGTGGTTGATCGCTGTTTCGCTGCAGCCTGTGACGGGGATGTGTGTAAGTAAGTTGCAATCTGCAATTGCGCACTTTATAGCTAAGAAAATCCGCTTTTCGTTTTCATTCTGCGTAACATCGGGTGGCGTTTCTAACGCCGGGCCGGCAGAACTCGTCGGCGGCGAAAATTTCGTACCTTCAGAATATCTGAGACGTTGAGACTTGCTGTTGCTGACGAACAGGACGGTATACTGCAATCGACTGGTTCGTGTTGTTGAGCCAGATGTTTCTTGTCGTCCCACCTCACTTGCAGCGCAATCGTTGCTCCATCCGCAGGAGAATCTGTTTTATGTATAAACTTATCGCGCGAGGCCTTATCGGCCTGGTATTGACCGGCGTTGTATCAGTGTCGCAGGCGGCAGATCTTAGTGTTGGTGATGTTGCTCCGGGTTTCGAACTCAAGGGGAGCGACGGCAAGGCCTACAAGCTGTCAGATTTTAAAGGCAAGAAGACGGTTGTCGTTGCCTGGTTTCCCAAAGCCTTCACTGGTGGTTGCACCAAAGAATGCATTTCGTTTCGTGCCAACGGCGAAGCGATTCGAGAATACAATGTCGCCTACTTCACCGCTAGTTGCGACACGGTCGAAGACAACACAGCATTTGCTAAACAGGTGGAAGCGGACTATCCCATTCTTAGCGACCCCGATCATAAAGTTGCCAATGCTTATGGCCTGATTGCGGAAGGCCGGAAAAACGCTTCTCGCTGGACCTACGTCATCGGTGAAGATGGCAAAATTAAGCACATCGACAAGAATGTAAAAGCAGCGGATCACGGCAAGGACATTGTCGCACGACTTGCTGAACTGAAAGTACCGAAGCTGGCAAAATAGTCGTGCTCTGACCGAAGTGTAAAACATAAGGGCGGCCGAACGATTGTTTCGACCGCCCTTTTCTTTAATACGCTTTGCACGTTACCTGCGACACTTTCAGGATGACTGGAAACACTATGTGGGCGAGCTTGATTCCCAGACAAATAAAAACACGGTGTTTGCTGTGTTGCTGCGATCATAAGACGTCAACTGTTTTGAGCGTCGGTTCACCACTGGGAATGAAACACTTCCATAGCAGAACGAAATCGGGGCACCGTTTGACTGACACGCCTCAAAACTAAATAACTCCACTCAATCATAGTCGTTTCTCACGTCAAAATCGTGTCCGGCAGTCCCGCTCGGTTATTTAGAACGGGACGATTGTCAGTAATTCACCAACGCCGTTCACCGAAAATTACGCGGCTTATATCATAGGGCGACCACATGCGCGATCTTGCCGAATCACACTATTTCGTTTCTGATTTGTTCAGTGACGCCGCAACGATGGTTGAGTCGCTGTCTGCGGAACAGCTAGAGCTTTTTGAACAGCAGGGTTTTCTAATTGGTCCGCGTGTTCTAAACGATGTTCAGATTGAAGCTTTGCAAAGCGAACTTGCCGAATTGACAAACCCTGATCATGAAGGCCGCGAACTTTGGTACGAATACCATTCCAACGAATCCGCCGACCCCAGCACCGTGCTGTTTCATGCGTTGGGTGCCTGGAGACTGCGTCCGGCATTTCATGATGCCTTGTGGAACGCGGCTTTCACAGTGCCAGCCAGCCAGTTACTGGGCGGCAGCGTTAGGTTCTGGCACGACCAGCTGTTCTGTAAACCGGCTTTGCACGGAGGAGTGGTTGCATGGCACCAGGACTATTCATACTGGACGCGCACTCGACCAATGGCTCATCTGACCTGCTGGATAGGGCTGGATGACGCAACGATTGATAATGGCTGTCTTCACTATATTCCGGGAAGTCACAAGTGGAATCTGCTGCCAATCACGGAGCTGGCGGGCGATATGGTCGGAATTCAAAACGTGTTGACCGCAGATCAATGGGAGTTATTTAATAACCCGGTTGCGGTGGAATTAAAGGCTGGCGAATGTGTCTTTCATCATCCATTGACGGTGCACGGATCTTTCGGAAACCGCACGGTCAATCCTCGGCGAGCTCTGGTGCTGAACGTCATCAAAGATGGTGTCTGTAGTGATTCGGATACGCCATTGCTGGACGGCACGGACGCTGTACCGAAAGGGCAACCGTTAGGCAGTAAGTTCTATCCGTTGCTGAGATCCGTTTTGTGAATTGGTCCGCAGGTCAGATTGCCGTTCGGGAAATGCTGCAATCTCCAGCTCTAAATCTGTTCAGTCAGAATAAGGGGATCGAACAGCCGTCTTTCAATGCAACACGGCCTGTTATGAGCCGACGATTTCTGTACCGACACCAGTGTTAGAATAGATTTCAAGCAGCACTGAATGTGGCATCGCAGCATCGACGATGTGCACTTTGCGGACACCGGCATCCAACGCATCAAGAGCGGCTTCTACTTTTGGCACCATTCCCCCCGCTATGGTTCCGTTCCGAATCAGTTCTCGGACCTGTTCAGCATTTACGTGAGAAAGTCTTGAATTGGGATCGTTGACATCCGTCAGAATTCCCGGGATGTCGCTAAGGAAAATTAGTTTCTCAACGTTCAGTTCGCGTGCTACAGCTGCGGCGGCTGTATCGGCATTCACATTAAATCGATGGCCGTTGCAGTCCAGTGCGATGCACGGGATGACGGGAATTGTTCCTGTTGAACAGATTCGGATCAGCAGGTCGCGATCGACTTTTATCACATTTCCAACATATCCCAGATCGATTGGTTCGCCAGCGGCGTCTTTCAGTTCCAGCTTTTCTGCGATCAAAGCGTTCTCGGACTGGAAATGGAGAGCCGTCGCCGTAGCACCTTTTGCTCGCAACGAATCTACGATGCTGGCTGAGATGTTTTGGACTAATACGTCGGATGCGATTTTCAGCGTGTCGGAATCTGTGAAGCGGCGTCCTTCGACAAATCGTGGCACGATGCCTGCAACTTTCATTGCGGCGCTGATCGCTTTTCCACCGCCGTGAACGATTACGGGGCGCATTCCCACCGATGCCATGAAGACAACGTCTGTTAAAAGACTATCCACCGCCTCTGGCTGGTCAAGAGTGCTGCCGCCCAGCTTGACCACGACGTACTTGCTACGAAAACGTTGAATCCATCCTAATGCCTCAATCAGCACGGTGGCCTTACGAATGGCTTCCAGCATGGAACTCTTCAATCAAAAGATGGCAAACGAAAAAGCAAAGATTGGCGATTCTACGGCGGACCTGCGACGAATCAACA
>JBDNFN010000289.1:0-5326 GCA_041689795.1 Fuerstiella sp.
CTGAAACTGTCACCACCTCAAGGTGCCAAAGCGAAGCTGCAAGATCAATGGAGGATCACCATGAGTGACGAGTGCGAACTTCCCGTTCTACTATGGCCAATCTCTTGCTTCGACCGACGTCGCGAGAACCCGCTCCCGGTGTATAACCGTTGGTACTGGCTCGACTGGGACCAACTCACGCCACAACAGACAAACGAAATCCTCGCAATCGTCGAGGCCAAAAACAATCGCGACTCGCCACACAAACCGGTTGGCTTTAGTGAAACAGTCATCACGATCTCCGTCGGATCGCCCACTTTCGATACGCACATGCTTAAGTATCGAAGCCTGTTCACGGAAGTACCCGGCAACGACGTTGAAGCATTCTTCAACGACCCGGTGCGGCATCACCGCGGCTTCCAGACGGTAAGTATCGCCACCGAATACTTTGAAGACGAAAACGCGACTCCGGTCTCCGACTACGAAATGATGCAACATGTTTCGGGACAAGAATTCCCGATCATCGTTGGTGACCCGAAGAGCGTCTTGAGATTGGGGCCAGTATCAGCGGTCAACACCAATAATTGGTCAATCGACACGGCAAACACAATCGCTCAGTTTCTTGACGTCATCGAGCGAATTCACACCAGCGATTGGTACCGCTCGCCACGATTCATCACGTCTTTGACCCACAAGACTGAAGAATCACAACTGCTCGAGGCCGGGTTTCCAGACGACGAAGATACTATGTCCGTTTTGGCGTACTTCCGTCAGCTTCACGCAGGCGACAAACTTGTGTCGAAGGCTTGCGACACATACGTCGCACACGCGGGCGACGGCACAAAACAACGGTGGGTCAACGAACGCAAGCAATCATTTGGATCACTTATTGATTCACCACCCGTAACGTATGACACCAAGGAGAAAACGCGGCGCCAAATCATTCAGATGTTCATGTACGGTGCAGGGCTTCTCCACAGTTCATCCAAAAATGGCGAAGACGCCGCACTCGATACGTTCATATTGCAACACGGGAAACACGAAGCAGTAATGATCTTCAATTTATGCCTTATGGATTTCTTCCGTGTCGCTGCGACAATTCATCCTGTGATTCGCCAAGACTACCATCATTGGGTCAACACAGACGGGTTGGCGGCCGCGGCGCGTCTCACGATCCCAAACCTATTTAAAGGGTTCACGTCACCGCCACATGGCACGTAAATCGGGTAAGGGCCATCCTTGCGGACGACCCTCCCTACACCACCTAGCATGCGGTTCCGCACTAGGCGGTTCCTTGAAGCGGAGCACGGTCGCACCAGGGTTGCTTGAGCGAGAGAAGTCCTAAAGTTTCGTGCAGCCATTTGTTGGGCATCACATATCGCATATCGCATTGCTGGCGGCCGCGAGAGACGCCACTAACTTTTGCGACTGATTGCGTGCTTGATCGCAAAATCAAGCCTCACCCCCAGACGCACAAGGGTGCGAGCCGCACAGGCGATTTTCTTCACCTTGGTGCGCGGACGACGCCACTGGCCGTCAGCCGGGACTCCTGCGTCCAGAAGCACATCCGAATCCGGCGGCACTGTGTTAAGGCTAAGACACGGCACCCATCCAGGGCGACGTGGAATGCGAAGCTCCGGGACCATTACGGATACGACGGTATCAACGACAACTGGCCATGGCTGATTCGTTATCAGCGCGCCGCGATGAAGCTGGCATTCCGCTGGCTGACCCGCCGTTCGCAAAACACGTCGACGAGCTGGGAGAACTTCTACACGTACCTTGAACGTCACCCGCTGGCCGGTCCGGTGAAGCTGAAGGATCTGATTGCCGCGATGTAATCCGTGGCGCTGGTACCACGTCTGCCTTAAGGGCCGCCGCGAACTTCGCGACGTCGCCGCAGCAGGCGTGTTGGTGACGAGTGATGGTTGGGAGCCGGATGCGTTAACAGCGCACGTCCGGTTCTGAGAGGGTTTGAGGCACAATCGGACGCGGATGAAATATTGTGGCACCACCAAAGGAAACAGGTGGACAACACAGAACACAAACGTCATCCTAAACACGAAAGACCTCATTCTAATCGCCCCGAGTTGCCGATCGGGCGTTTTCTGAAATCAAAGTCTCTTGGCGGCAACCGGGTGATTTTGGCCGTTCTGTTGTCTATTCATGTCAGCAATTGACGTAACCTTTTGCAAAGGCACTCGATGCTGCTCACTGTTCCGCAAATGGACTTTATCACAGGTAGTAGCAAGCGGTCCGTATTGCTTGGGCTCGGGCTGGTGATAATTCCACGCATCTTCGTGCCTGGACAGGGTATCGGTGTCTTTACCGGGATCACGCTTATCGCATTGGGGATTTTCACATTGCTACTTAACCGATGGCGGAGTGATCCGGGACTTTGGATGCTCGCCGCACTGGTGCTCGTCATATACGGCCCTGTCTATATTCACTTCCAGTACCAAAGCATTGCTAAACTGATTCAGAACGCGCCACCGAATCTTCGACTGAATTGGATACAGATTGGAACGACACTCGATCGCGGAATTGCGTTACTCGTTTTTGGACTGCTCGTGCAATTCTTGACGACGGTGGTGTTCAAAAACTGGCAAATGTCAATGCGGCCACAAGGTTCCAGAGGTATACTTCTGGTAGAATCCAGCCTACTCCACGGACCTGAAAAAGACTGATTCAGCAGGGCACGAGAGGTCATACGGATTCGCCGCCATGAATGGGAAAAAGTGTCAGAAACGAATGGTACTGCCATCGCGTTACGTGTCATCAGCGCGACACCTTCGAGGCCAAACTCTGCCTTCAGTTCACGCCATGTTTTCTGGCGAAGATGCGGCCTGTGAGACTGGAACGATGGAACGATGGAACGATGGAACGGAAAATATCAGCCGCGAATCGATGCCAAACTCGGCGGATAAAAAACCGCCAACCGGGTGAGGGTTGGCGTATTGTGTTAAACCTCTGCTGCGATCAGGGATGTTTATAGGTACGCAGGACTCCAGTATCATCGATGGCGCCGGAGTAAATGAATAGGTTCTTTACCGCTTCCGCAATGGTCGGTCCTTCATCGCTGAACGCCAACATCAGTCCGATAACGATGGCGGTGCCTGAGATGAACATAAAGAATTTCTCAGTGCTTGACATTACAGTTCGACTCCTTCATGTGTTGGCGTGGTTCGGAGCCGACCCGGAAACGGCTGGTGCTGTGTTACAGTTAAAAACTCAACTGGTGACTACTGGCTATTTTCGGAATTGAGTTGGAAAAGGTGTCAGGAGTCGAATGGCACTGCCGTTAATTTTTCCGGGATCTGCGCAGCGTGACGGCTCGCGGTCAATGCGAGCCCTCACGCTGCGCCATTCTCAACCAACTCGCTCGGCAGTGCCGTTCGACCCGGACACCTTTCCTGTCTCCGCACTGATGCAGAAACCAAGACACAAACTTCGAAAGGAACTGAAAGCCGCTGCATGACGTAAACCCTTTGATACCAAACGGCAGTGCCATTCGTTCCGGACACCTTTTCCTATTTTTTCACATCATTGTGGAGGAAGGATCGCTTGGAATCCCGTGAGCGGATTTCCCGCTGAGATAACAATCCTGATTGCCTGGTCTTCCGTAAAGCCTGCTTCGCGTAGAGCGTCAAAATGGCTCTTCTGAAATTTCGCAAGCTTCGTCGTGGTACTTGGCGTGGCCAAGTAATCCAGATAACGATCCATCAAGAGTTCTACGTAGCGGGAAACTCCTTCTTGGACTTTCTTCAATCTTTCTTGACCTTCGGCTTCCCGTGGGGCTTGGCTGACGGTGCCGGAAAGATCTACCGCCGCCGTCTCCTGCGGCGCGGAAAAACAAGTAGGTAAAAAAAGGAGAGTCAGGGAAGTCAAAAACAATGCTCGACGTGTCATATTTGGTTCCGTGAGTGAGGGTTGAGAGATAGCGCTGAATCTATGCGGCATAACGAATTGCGATCTATGGGGCCGGAACCTTTGTTTCGCAAAGTGGACTATCCTGTCAATTAAAGGTTCCTATTCACCTTTCCCTATCCGGGCGCACGCGATGGTTATTCAGCTTTTCTATCGCGTTCAGACAGTTGCTCTGGTGGATCAAATGGCTCGCGCTGTTCCTGCGTTTTGATAACCTGAAAGATCTCGACAATCTGTGTCAGACCGATCAGTCGATTGCCATGGTCTGACGGAACGAACAACGTATAGTTGAGGCTGATGCCCAAATGACGACCATCGCGGTGTTTGTCCTTTTGCTGATGGCTGGTCGGAGTAGAGATCGGCGTAAAGCAAAAATGGATTGAATCCAGGATGCGACCAGTCGCCGCGATCTGAGTCAATGTATTTACATACGAGTTTCGGCCCGGGAAATCGCTGTCAGCGATCTGGTCGGCCGCGAACTCAATGGCCGATTTTAGTTTTGTTGCCGTGAGTATCGTTGGCGACAGGATGCCGTAGTCGTTCTTGACTTCGGAGTTCACGCGAGCGACGGCATCAGCAAAGGTCTCGCCTTCATCGACGGTCGGCGTCAAGCTTGCACGAGGTTCGCTTGCGGAATCGGATTGGGGCGTTGCGAGTAAGAGGCCGCAAAGCGTCGCAAGAATCGGAGTCAGTTTCATGCGGAGAGACCTTCGCATTGGTTTGCTGAATAACAATATAGTTACTGGGGCAACTTACCGGGATAAGACTCTTACTGCGAGTTTTACTTCGGTGAGGCTTCTTTTTTATTCCGGATGGAGCTGCACTGCAAGGCAGTCCGGTTCTTACCCGGAATAGTGTTAACTATTTGGGTTAAGTGAGCCAAGCAGCAATACATGGGGGAATGGGTGAGTCTGGCGAGGGTTAGACAACATTTGGTCGATGCACACTATGGTGCCAACGCCCTCAGTGGTTTCCCAAATGGCTGGCCGGATACGCCATAGGTAAATAGATGACTCACGGCATGCTGGCAGTCACCAGTGACCTGGTCATTCAGTTTTCGCGATCTCTATTGCATTCCGGAACGCCCGCATGGCAGCGTTTACGCCGGTGGATTTGAAGGAGCGGTCGGGCGTTACGGGGCCATGCATTCACAAAGCGGGAGCTCAGTGCAGCAACAAGGGCTTTCTGCCGATGTCCACGGCTGAATATTTACAGGACAGGACAGGACAGGACAGGCGTTCTCACAAGCGTGGGGCGATGCCGAAGGAGTTTGCTCAGCTGTTTGAGCGGCTTGGCATATCTGCCGAGATCTGGTGCAAGCTGGTGAAGGATTTTGGACGGCCGTTCAGCGTGGTGGCGGGCCAACCACACAGGATCGACCAGCACCGTTCAAAGATCGCCGAGAATGCTCACCACTTCC
>JBDNFN010000290.1:0-4787 GCA_041689795.1 Fuerstiella sp.
ACTCACCTTCCGCTAGGGCTTTCACGACTTGCTCAGGACTGCGACGTTTTCGCTTCGAATTACTCATCAAAATCTCCGCGCCCGGAATGGGGCTCTGAAGACTCTCATTCTAACTGGTACCGAATTCGGGGAGCACGCCAGTATCTTATGGATTACTATTTCTAACTGACGTGCAATACCATTCGTAAGTTAACTGAGCAGTCAACGTGGTTTTCGCATTGCAGCTAAAACGTACCCAACAGGCCTGAAACGCTTTTGGAAATTCATAGTCAACGGCGGTGTGGCCAGACAGTTGGAACGTCTTTCAGGTTTCCCACTGGCCGGTTCCAGGATGTCGGCTTTAACCTTCACGAAGCAATTGTCAGTCGCATACAGATTCAGGAGATTGCGGTCGTAACCGGTCATCAGATATGGATCGGATGGGACGTCGGCAGCGATGGAAGAATTCTTGCACGGCCCGCCCGTGCCGATTGGCTTGCCCAATTCCCAGATGTCATCGATAGCACCAATCCTCAACGCTGTTTTGCCATCGTCGGTTTGTACGAAATGATTGCTGCTGGTCTGTGTGTCGGCATCTACATCGGAAATCACCATGAGTCCTCGATAGCTGCAGTAATCGGCAACACGAAGATTGTGTGTCTATACTGTACGAACTCGGACAAAACCAGACGCGTTTTCCGCCGGCAGTTCGTAGAACGTACCGTGGCAGTTGAACAGGTCGCGTTCTGTTGCGACTTCACGTGCCAGTCGACCCCAGCCGAATGAACTTTCCGCATCAAAGGCTGGGTGCCCGTTTGGAAGTCGAAATCGTTTACCGTTGTCGTCGATGCACAAGACAGACGCGTCGTCGCTTTCGATTCCCCCGGTGCGATCGGGAATGGCGGCATTGGCTTTTAGCCATTGGTGTTCTGTGTCGTTGTTAAGTCAGACGACAACTCTTTTGTGGCTCTGATTGCGATGTGTGAGACGATGGAGCTACAGTGGCGGAAAATCGTACCTGGGTTCGCCAGCCGCGATAATGCCACCCTGCCTCCACTCACACTCCGCCTGCATCTGGCGGAGTAACAACTTAGTGCGATGGGCATCGGGGCCAGCCGTGCCCTTTGTTCATTTTAGCAAAGCAACACCTGACGCCACGCTACCTGCTGTGTCCAGCCGGCAAACAATCTGGCTCCATAAATCACAAAATGGCCCGTCGGTGATCTAAATGAGTGAGTTTGGGCGGCTGTCAATTCTGCCGATCGTTTGACGATTGCCGACTTGCTCGCCAATATGGGTTGCTTAGAATGCCCTGAACGTTCCTCAACGGAATCCTGCCATGACCTCTGACCGTGCTGCCTCGAAAACTAATCAACACGATGTTTCCCGACGTGGCTTTGTAAAAACAGCCGCCGCCACGACAGCACTTGCTGCAGCCCACGTTTCGGCGGTATCTGCGGCGGGACTCAATCGCCGACAAGACAAAGTTGTCATCGGGATAATGGGACTCAGCCGAGGCATGGCCCTGGCCCGTACTTTCCTGGCGACTCCAGGCGTGGAAATCAAATACCTGTGTGAAACCGATAGCAATCGCCTTGCAGCCGCAGTCAAAGCTTTGGAAACACTGGTCGACAATCCGGTAGTTGCCACGGGCAACTTCAGAGACATTCTGGACGACCCGGATGTTGATGTTCTGGTATGTGCTGCACCAAACCATTGGCATGCTCCGGCCGCAATTCTTGCCTGCCAGGCGGGCAAGCATTGTTATGTCGAAAAGCCGTGCAGCCATAATCCATGGGAAGGCGAAATGGTTGTTGCCGCAGCTCGTAAGTTCAAAAAATGCGTGCAGATGGGCAGTCAGAGGCGAAGTGCCGACAAGATTATTGAAGCGATCGGCATGATTCACGAAGGACGCATAGGTAACGTCTTTTACAGTCGCAGCTGGTACGCCAATCTGCGTGGGCCAATTGGCGAATCGACTCCGGCACCGGTGCCACCTCATATCGATTATGAACTCTGGCAGGGCCCGGCGCCACGCCAACCATTTACTTCCAATCGACTTCCGTACAACTGGCACTGGGTCTGGCATTACGGCAACGGAGAACTGGGAAACAACGGCATACATTCGCTGGACCTTTCTCGGTGGGGACTTGACGTCGACTACCCAACGCGAGTCGTTTCATCCGGCGGTCGTTACTTCTTCGACGATGCTCAGGAAACCGCCGACACTCATGTGGTGTCGTTTGAGTTTGAAGGCAAAAAGCAAATGGTGTGGGAAGGACTCAGTTGCAACCGTATGGGGCCTGACGGCACTGGCTTTGGAGTTTCCTTTCACGGAGATAACGGCTCAATCAAGCTGGACAGCTGGGGATATTCTGTCTTCGATCAGAAGGGCAAAGAACTTGAAAAAGTCGAAGGCGTGCGTGCCGATGCGGCTCATATTGCCAACTTTATCGACGCAATTCGCGCTGACGATCCGACGATGCTGAATGCCGAAATCGAAATTGGGCATAAAAGTACGCTGCTTTGTCATCTTGGCAATATCGCACACCGAACTGGTGCTTCGCTAAAATGCGATCCTTCGAATGGCCACATCATCGGGAACCCCGCCGCAGAAAAACTGTGGAAGCGAGAATACGAACCAGGCTGGGAACCGAACATTTCTTAAGTCAAGACGCCTCGGCGAGCTGTGGCTGCCACGACGGAGTATGCTGCATCCGTCGATCAGGCGGCGTTGTTCAATCGCTGACGCGGATGAGGGCGGCGTGAAGTTTTGAAACCCAGTTGCCCAGCTGCGTTTACTCTTGCGGAACAAGTCGCCAATACATCAACGTCATTGGTAAGCACCGGCGGTTGGTCAATCCCCTTCCTGCTGACGGGCCGAAAACAAACTGCTGGACTACGTTTACGTATTCAATGCCTTTGAAGCTGTGTTATGGACATCGCTGGGGGTTTTCTGCGCCGCAGTGTCCGGAAGATTTCCTGCGCGTCGTATCCGTTTTCTGTTGGCCGCGATTGTGCTGTTCGCGTTTGTGCTGTTCGCGTTTGCCGGTTTGGAAGTCATGGAAATGCGGACGGGAGCATGGTGGCGTCCACTGGGACTAATGGTCTGGAAGGCCGCGTGTATTGTCGCGTTGATCATTCTGGCGGTCGACCATTTTCGCTGGCGGAAAACGAAGCCTGGTTCCGACAACAACGACCGTGCAAAAATTCATTAGTCCACGCATAGATAACTGCGGTACCTACGGTTAGGCTCAGCTTCATTTTCGGGTCTCGCGGTAGAGCGACTTCCTGAGCCAGCCATTCTACATCAGCATGTTCACAAAGTCAGTTAGCGAAAAACGGCGATGCAATGAAACGAAATCCGAATACACAACACTCGTGTTTCATTGCTTCGGCCGCTGGCTAGAGCGTCTATAGAAATGACGGAGCAAGACTTGTGTCGAGTTTCGGCCGGTGCCCCTGCGGCAAGGCCGAAAGTTCTGGCGACTTTGGCTACCAGTGAATAAACCTGTTCGTGACATGCATTCTGGATGCGGTCCTGAAATTACAAATTTACAAGCAAGCGACGTGAACAAGTGGATCCAGCCATTGCGAAATTTACTCGCTCACGCTTCGTGCTTCTATTGGGACGTTCGCCGGAGCGGTTTTTTGACCGTTTCTAGGACAGCATTTCGTTCGCGGATTCACCACCCGCCGCCAACTTCTTCGTGCGGCCGACAACCAGTCCGATAACAGTCGCCAATCCACACAGAATCGCAAACCAGTCGCCGAATTGGGCGTAGATTGTTGAGCGTCCGTCCAATGGAAGCTGTCCACACATTACGGCTGAACACTGTCTGTGGCGACGACCGGTGGTTTCGTCGTACATCGATTCTACCCTTGTGAAATCCGCGACAACTCCGGCCGATGCTTCGTTCATGATGAAAAACTGTTCCGGTTGTCGGATTCTTCCGCTGGAATCGATAAATGCCGAGATCCCGGCGTTGACCGCTCGCACCATCGGCTTGCGGTTTTCGATACAACGGAACGTCGCCGTAATCAAGTGCTGATCGAGTTCGCTGGATCCTCGAAACCAGCCATCGTTGGTCATGTTGATTAGTACATCGGGTGTCTTGCCAGCGGCGTCGATTGTATTGGCGGCGCGACGGACAAGCTGAGGAACTGTGTCTTCGAAACAGATGATCGGCGCAAAACGCACGTTTGCGTATTCAAAGCTGGCGGGCTGGATTCCCGCATCAATACCAAAGCCTTCGCCAAACGGAGTCACTTTCGCCAGCCAGGGAAACACGGTTCGCAGTGGAATGTATTCACCAAACAAAACACGGTGCAGTTTGTCGTAGCGTCCTGAGTAGCCAAGGTCGGGGCGAATGAAGGCCGCCGAATTGAACATCTGATGATCACCCTTTAACGCAACTTCGGTTATCAGCCCAACCAGCATTGCGGCTCCTGCTTCCTGACTACGGTTCTCAAGAAGTTCGCGAGCGTAACCGCTGTGCCACCGATCAATTTCCTGCTGGGCAAAATCACTGTTCGATGTTGCCCCCGGCAACGTAACGTGATCTACCAGATCAGCGTCCGTTACTCCGTCACCGATAATCAGGTCTGGAACCGGGAACATCGTTTCCGGCCACACGATTAGGTCAGGTCGCAACCCGGCTGCTCGCCGAGTCAGTATGTCGTGTTCACGCACCATTCTCAGCCATTCATCCGGATCGTGTTTCAGTTCCGGAGTGAAGTTACCCTGAGCCACCGCCACCACGGGACCTTCGCCAGCAACGTCTAGTGGCTGCATGCGAATCGAACCA
>JBDNFN010000291.1:0-11919 GCA_041689795.1 Fuerstiella sp.
CAGCAGCTTGAAAATTGGTACTCTGAGTCATGGGTGGCGTCCCTTTCAAAATGAATCTGGTCTATTGTTTGCAAACCAATTCATCCCGAAATACGCCGCCTCTTTCAACCTCGCTCAAACACAACTTTCTACAGTAACCCTTGCCTTTAACAGAACTGCGGCTATAGCTGCTCAATGCTCAATGCTCAATGCTCAATGCTCAATGCTCAATGCTCAATGCTCAATGCTCAAAAAAATCGAACTCATCGGGTACAACCACCACACTACCTGCAATTACCTGACCGCTCGACTTCCATCTGATTGCCGCGCATCCGCTTGACCGGCGGATCCCTGTTCTGGATGATCTGGAATATAACGCTTAGTCAACTAGAGAGATTTCCGAGTGAAAACTGCATTTGTCACCGCTGTTCGTTACTGCATCGTTGCTGTCTGCTGTTGCCCGTTGGGGATCGCATCGGCGAAAGACTGGCCGCAATTTCGTGGGCCGGACGGACAGGGGCGTTCAGCCGCCACGGAACTGCCAATTAGCTGGAGTGAATCGGAAAACGTCCGCTGGAAGACGGCAGTTCCTGGCGAAGGACATTCATCTCCTGTAATTGCAGGAGATGAAATCTGGATCACTTCCGCAATTGGCGAATCCCTGTCCGAGGAAGAACAGAAAACGCGTCTTGCCGATATAAAAAACTCCAACGGCCTGAAGCTGGTGGGAGATCTTTCTTTGCAGGCTCTACAGTTTGACGCGAACAGCGGCAGGTTAATAAAGCAGGTAACACTGTTTGAAATCCCGGAGCCAGAACCAAAGCATTCGCTTAACAGTTATGCATCACCGACCCCCGTCATTGCAGATGGGTCTGTTTATTGCCACTTCGGAACCTACGGCACCGCCTGCATCGATCGTGAATCAGGAGAGGTGCTATGGCGAGTCACAGACATCCATGTTGATCATCAGAACGGTCCAGGCAGCTCACCTGTTGTGTGGAACGACCTGCTGATTGTTCACTTTGATGGAACTGACGCACAGTTCCTTACGGCCTTTGATCGCGCAACGGGCAAAGTGCGATGGCAGACAAACCGCTCCGGCGTGATGGATCCGACTCCTGAATTGCAGAAAGCTTATGGCACTCCGCTGATCGTGCAGTCCGGAGATAAGTCAATCGTGGTTTCGCCCGCGGCTAACTGGGTTTATGGATACGACGCAGAAACAGGCGAAGAAATCTGGAAGGCGAATTATGGCAAACTTGGGTTCTCGACCGTGCCCCGTCCGGTCGCGGATCATGACACAGTTTACGTTTCCACGAGTTACATGCAGCCGCGCCTGCTAGCCGTGCGATTCGACGGCCACGGTGATGTGACGGAAACACATGTGAAATGGATTTCCGACAAATTGGCGCCAAAAAAACCATCTATGCTGATTTCCAATGGTCTGCTTTACAGTGTCAGCGATAACGGAATTGCAGCATGCATGAATGCGGCAGACGGCACCGAAATCTGGAAGACACGGCTCACTGGAGACTTCAGTGCGTCACCACTTATTGCCGACGGAATGCTGTACTTTTTCGGCCAGAACGGAACAACCACAGTTTTGCAGGAAGGCGACGAACTAAAAGAAGTTTCTCGCAATACGTTTGACGACGGCTTTATGGCGTCGCCTGCTGTTATCGGAAAAGCTCTGATACTTCGCACCGAAAAGTGGCTGTACCGCATTGAGCGGCCATAACGCTTTCCAGCGACCGGATGCCGGAGTGCTGATAGTCAGTCTTCAGTCAAGCCTGTCCGCTTCGCCAATTTGCACGCATAGTCAGTACAATATCACGACCGCGCGAAATTGACCTTGTGATATTTCCCAACAGGAATGAGTCGCCGTAAACGCGGCGACAGGCCACCATTAAACATGTCCGCCTGAAGGTGGCCAAATGAATGGGCGACCCTGATGTAGAATCGGCACATCGCCACTGCACTGCTCATGTCGCAGGTTCTTATACCACACTCTGAACTCGGCCAGAAACGAATTTCCACTGATGCCAGTCTTTTGCGATTACGATTCCGGCAACCATGCCTAGGGACTGAGCAAACCCTCGAAACATGTGTGGACGAACGGCGGCTGAAAACAAATCGTTCACTATTTCTGCCTGCACGGTAGAAACCACAGGCAATCCGTGGATTCTACGGATTGCATACCTGTGCGGTTGGCAGAATCGTGTGAAAGATATCGCTCTTGATTCGATTGGGCATGTGGTTTGCTTTGGTGGCTGGATAGCTGACATGCAACGTAATGATGCAGATGTTACCCACCGAACAAAGCTTTTGCAGCTGAACCAGCTGAACCAGCAGACTCGCTGCCTGAAATCTGAACTTTGAACTTTGAACTTTGAACTTTGAACTTTGAACTTTGAACATGATGAACGAAGCGCTCACCCTGATACTTGCCGGCGGAGTCGGGACTCGTCTGTTCCCACTGACGACTGATCGAGCAAAGCCCGCTGTTCCATTCGGCGGCCAATACCGAATCATCGATTTCACACTAAGCAACTGTCTGCATTCCGGGCTCCGCAGAATCCTTGTGCTGCCGCAGTACAAATCGCATTCCATGATGAAGCACCTGCGCGACGGGTGGTCAATTTTTAATCCATCGCTGGGAGAATACATTACTCCGGTGCCACCCCAGATGAGAACAAATGGATCATGGTATCAGGGAACCGCGGACGCGATTTACCAGAATCTGTACCTTCTGGAACGCAGCGGTGCAGACAACGTTGTCATACTTTCCGGCGATCATATTTATCGTATGGACTACGCTGAAATGGTGCGTTTTCATAACGAATCGGAATCTGGCCTGACTGTGGCGTGCATGGAAGTTTCCAGCGAAGAGGCAAGGGGCTTCGGCGTCGTGTCTGTCGATGACAACCGACTAATTACGGCATTCAATGAGAAGCCCGAACATCCCGAAATAATTCCCGGAAAGCCCGGCAGATCTTTGGCTTCAATGGGCATTTATGTCTTTCGTCGCGAAGTTCTGGTGGACGCATTGCGACAGGATCATGTCAACGAAAAGTCCTCCCATGATTTTGGCTGCGACATTTTGCCCGGCCTGATTCAATCACAGAATGTCTACGCTTACCGGTTTGGAGGAGCCCAGGGGCGAGTCACGGCCGACGGCTATTGGCGCGATGTGGGAACAGTGGACTCGTACTTTGAAGCCAATATGGATCTATTGAGGCCTGTTCCGCCACTGGATTTATATCAATCCAACTGGCCCATTAGAACTGCGATGACTCTCAGCCCTCCGGCTCGAACGTGCAATGGCCTCTGCGGAACCGAACCACGATTAATCAATTCCATTATTTCCCCCGGTGCGATCGTTAGCGGCGGCAACGTAGCGAATTCCATTCTGTCTCCCGACGTTCGAGTCGAAGGGGGCGCTCAGGTGGTCGACAGTGTATTATTCGCCGGAGTAACGGTGGGAACTGGTTCGCATCTTTCACGATGTATTGTCGACAAAGGCGTCACTATACCTCCTGGAACAACCATCAACTTCGAGTCAGCAGAGAACCTTCCCGGTTGTGTGGTATCCGAAAAAGGCGTAATCGTTATTCCAAAAGGCTACTCCGACTGGCGGCAGCATACTAAGCAACCAGTCAGCATTGTGTCCGAAACAGTTGTTCTGGCCGAGAAGGAATAATGCAGCGGAATAGCCCAGGGCCAGGATCGACTGTCCGGTGCCCTGAATAAACGCAGCATAGACTCCAGATTATTGGCCGTTTTAAAGGGTCAGGATGTGATTCGACCCACAATCAGATTTGCGACCATGCCGCTTTTGGAAATGACGATGGCCTGTCTCACCAGCAATGCCGGTTGATCGGGCTGATGCGTAAACATCTGAGCCAACAACTGTCCCTGATTAACGCGATCTCCGAGTCGAACGCACATCCGAATTCCAACAGACGGATCGATCACATCCGACATCGATCGACGCCCCCCGCCCATCACGATGACGGCGGTTCCCAGTTGTTCTGTGTCTATCGCAGACACCACGCCTGCCTGTGCAGCAAGAACGTCGTGAGTCACCGCCAGTTTCAAAACGGCATCGGGGTTACCGCCCTGGGCGACAATCATCTGCTGATACTTTTCATACGCTGAACCATCGTCCAGGCGTTGCTGCGCCAAGCGAACGGCAGCTGTGGAGTCAGTTTCAATTCCCGTCGAAACAAGCAACTCAGCGGCCAGAGCAAGTGTCAGTTCACGAACGTCATCAGGGCCATCACCCTTTAAAATATCGATGGACTCGAGTATCTCATTTGCATTGCCGCACATATGCCCGAGCGGCTGATTCATGTCTGTCAGCAAAGCTGTCGTGTGAACGCCCATTCGCTGCCCCGTACGTACCAGCGACTGAGCAAGCTCAGTCGCACGTTCGCGTGTTTTCATAAACGCGCCGGATCCAAACTTCACGTCAAGCACCAAAGCGTCCAGGGATTCGGCCAGTTTTTTGCTCATGATACTGGCGGTAATCAAAGGAATGGATGGCACCGTAGCCGTGACATCTCGCAGGGCGTACAGCCGACGATCGGCTGGCGCTAATTCGGCCGAGGCTCCTGTAATCACACAGCCCACCTGTTTCGTGAGCGAATGAATTTCGGCCAGTGACAGATTCGTGCGAAACCCCGGAATAGATTCCAGCTTGTCCAGCGTGCCACCCGTCGCACCGAGTCCTCGACCGGAAAGCATCGGCACGTGTAATCCGCAGCATGCCAACAGCGGTGCCAACGGAATGGAAACCTTATCGCCGACTCCACCTGTGGAATGCTTATCAACACAGGGCGCCCCTTCATCCGGCCATGATAAGCGAGTTCCCGAATCCAGCATCTGCTGAGTCAGTGTGGCGGTTTCGCGATCCGACATTCCGTTCAGGTAGATAGCCATCGCCAGCGCTGACATTTGATAGTCCGGAATTTTGTCTTCCGCAAACCCCTGCACGAAGTACGCGATTTCGGCATCGGATAGCTCGGCGGAATCCCGCTTTGCCGCAATAATTTTAGCGGGTATCACAGTTTCGGATCCTGAAGTCTGCGAACACGATGCTGGATTCGCTTGGGCACACTGATGTCTCACCGCAAACAGTAAATACAAGACGACGGATTTGCGAACCAGCCCCCGCAACAGACTCGTTGCTGAAACCAGCTAACCGCCGCTACAGCCTAGACTGGCCGTCATCACGTGCGATTACGGCTGCCCCGGAACATTCCGGGGTGTTCTCAAAACCTCGTTTAACAGCAAACCGTTATCTCAGGCACCGTCCGCTAAAACAAGGCCGTTTCCAGCATGTCATCCTGACAGCGATCATGGGCCAGTCGAGCTACCGCAAACGCACAGGCGGATTCGGACACCGGTCGGTGGAACATTTCCCGCAAACTCATTCTATTGGCAAACTGATTCAGACCAATGCGTTCAATTACGCGTTCGGCTAACACAGAACCGCTACCACTCAGAATCACCGTCGGACGTTCTGACGCAAATGAACGAGAACCTTCCTGCTGCATCGCAACGTCAAGATGCTGCAGCACACGAACTGCCGCCGCCGCCACGGACTGCACCTGCTGCTCCACGATGTACGCCGCTACCGCTTCTAATTCTCCTTCTGCGAAATCGGTCGCATCGCAGCACACCATGTGAGCCAGGCGATTCAAAGCATATTGTCGTGTTAGCGGACGGTTGTCTGCTGTGTCGGTGTTGTGGATGTTATCTGTCGTTAAGCCAGCCACCAGATACGCGTCCGCGCTTGTTGCGAATAGTTCGGCGGCAATGGGACACTGCTGCTGGCGAAGTGGCACCGTTTGCACGATTGCACAAACCGGAGTCCGGCCAGTTCCCGTGTAGACAAGTTCTCCCACGCAAAGTCGTTCGAAGTCGTTGAGTCCCTGCGAAATCGGATGGCCATCCAACAGTGGAATGATGTCGGTAGTCGTTGAACCGATGTCAATCAGCAGCGCCGGTCCGTTCGGAATCGCTCGCCCCGCCCACGTCGCCAATGCGTGCCAGTTTGACGCGGCTACAAGTGAGGTAAGTTGAATTGCATCGTCGGGTTCAGCAAATTCACCAGACGTCATCCAGACCTGAACCGGCTTACCGGGAAACGCTTCCTGCACGGCATCGACAATAAACCGAACCCCTTCCTGTTTCGATTCAAAACAGTCTGCCAGTTCTGCCGTCATTGTCAAAGCAATCATGTCTGCCTGAGCAATGCCAGCAGTCACCAGTTCGTGTTCAGCCCATTCGCGCAGGACAGTGGCAAGTTCAAGATGTCGAGTCCACATTGGGAAAACTTTTGAGGCCGTTCTGCCGTCAGCATCGGAAGCCTTAATGTTGGCTCCGCCGATGTCCAGACCAAGGACGTTCATATTAATTCTGCTATTCTTCGTCTGCTTCAGCGGCAGATTCTGTAAGTGGTTGAGAACTCGACGATCGGGATTCTGTAGTGTTTGGTTCGCGAATAAATCGATACCCAGTGCCTCGAATCGAAATCAGATGCTGAGGATTGGCGGAATCGACTTCTATCATTTTGCGCAGACGCATCACAAAGTTGTCTATGGAACGACTCGTGATTTCTGCCGAATCTCGCCAAACGTCAGACTGCAGTCGACTGCGAGAAAGTACGACATCATCGTACTGCAGAAAGTAACGCAACAGTTCTTTTTCGCGAGTTGTCAGGGAATGCACTTCTGAACCGTTATGTAATTCGAAACGACCGAAGTCGACCAGCACCTTGCCGAAGCGTTCCACATCTTCAACAGCTCGAGTCGCCGGGCGTTTTTCAAGAGTGCGACGATGGCGGTCGAGCAAATTACGCACGCGACTCAGAAGTTCCGGCAGCGCGAACGGCTTGGTGATGTACTGATCAACACCACAGTCAAACGCCTGAGCCTTATCTTCCGCCAGAGTGCGCGCCGTTAGCGCCAGCACAGGCACTTCTGTGTCAACTCGGCGCAGTTCCCGACATGTTTCATAGCCGCTCATTTCCGGCAGCATCAGGTCCAGTACGATGAGATCAAACGGGGGCGCGGCGATGGCATGTAGTTCCAGCGCGGCGCGGCCATCGCCTGCAAGAACAACCTGATAGCCTTCCTGCTCAAAGTTAAAACGCAGGCCTTTGGCAATGTTTTCCTCGTCTTCCACAACAAGAATTTTCATCGCACAGTTGCTCCTGATTTCCGCTGCGAATCAGCGTCGGCGCCTGCATCCGTTTTTTCGGCTTTAAACGGAACGTTCGGGTCTAAACTGACGGCAGAGTTTTCGGGCTTTGTAACCAATCGTACGGGAAGCGTGACCTCAAAAATACTGCCTTCTCCGCTGGGCGGATCCATAACGACAACCCGCCCCTTCATGATACCAACAAGTGTCTTCACGATGTACAGCCCGAGCCCCGTGCCTTTTCGAGTCCGATGAAGCTCGTCGTTGCCTCGGAAAAACATCTGAAAAACAGACTGCCGCTGGTGACTGGGAACGCCGGCGCCGTAATCTCGCACACGAATCACAACGCGATCCCGACCTCGAGCCATCGCCGTCACATCAACCCGTGGTGGATCGCCACCATACTTCACGGCATTGTCGATCAGGTTGCCGAATATCATTTCTATCAGCATCCGTCGCGTATCCAGGGCCAACGCTGGTACGTCAAAAGTAAACACGTCCTGCAATTCGTACTTATGATGCTTGCACGCCATTTCCGCATGCGAACGCAACAGCGATCCCAAATCAACGTGTTCCGGCTCAGTCTGACTGCCAATCGCATCCAGTCTAGCAACTTCCAGCAGTTGGTTGATCAGCCGATCAAGTCGCTCCAGTTCGATTTCCATCGTCAGATAAAATTCCCGCTGATCTTCTTTGCTCAGATCGCGAAGGATTAATGTGTCCAGATACAACCGCAGCGCGGCAATTGGAGTTTTTAATTCATGAGTCACGCTGTCAACAAAGTTTGACTGACGGCGATTCAGCTGAATTTCCTTGATCGTCAGGAACGAATAAAACGTGATCCCGAACAGACTGATGCCCAGCGCGAATGTGCCCAAAATCAACGCCAGCCACCGCTGCTGCTGAGCCAATTGAACGATCAGTACCACCATCAACGTGATGTTTAGCGACGCCAACACAACACTGGTCCAGATTGGCAGCTTCAGGTGAGATCGTTTTCGTCGAAAATCTGCCATAACTTGTTCGCGGACAGTGAAGGTACTTTACTCAGATACATTCTACTCGTCCTGGTTGCCACTGCACAGAGTTCAGAACGCCTGCTTTTGATTCGCCGTCAAATTGGCAAGGAATGCCAAAGTTCAATCAGAAAGGCTTTCACTGCAGGGCAGTTAGGGATAGATACGTATTTTTCAGTTCAAACAGATCAGGATTGAAATTTATGTCAGCGGCTCCAAATCTCTGACAGCCACAACTGCTACTGCAAACGAAGTCTCGCGGTGCTGTTACGCCGCCCAAAACACCACAAAGCGTGAACCTGCAAAACGAAACATCCAAAGTCACAAGGATAAGAAACATGTCCCAGTATTCTCGACGCCGCTTTTTGGCATCGACGGCTGCAGGCGTGGCTTTAGGCCAAAGCCTGTGTTCCAATGGCGTTGAAGCTGCGGCAGCTCAGGCCGCCCATCAAACGGCTGCAGATTCGATGGCTGGCGAACGTCCCGTTCAACACGAAGGACTGTCCATTGTTAATCCGCGAGGGCGCGTACCGGTTTCGTTTATCATCGACGATTCCACCTGCCTCGTTAATCTTGCTCATTTTGCCATGCCGCAGTTTTCCGCTGCATGGCCTTCCCGAAACGATTACAAGAAACCATGGTGGACGTGGCCTCGTGAAATTCCGGATGCCTTTGTGCGAAACTTCGGCGAATGGTGTGCGGAGCGAAACATCAAGGGAAAATACAGCATCGTGCCGCAACCAGCATGTGTCGGCTGGGTCGACCGCGAACTTCCTGGCTGGTCGTCTCAACAACTTGATGACAGTCTGAAGCTTGTTCGCGATCTGATGCTGCCCAACTGGGATATCCATCCGGAAATGGCGACTCACACTCGAGTGATCAACACAAAGACCGGCCGCCCGTATGCTCAGAAGGGACCGCAATGGATGGAGAACTGGCAGTGGACCAATGGCAAGTCCGTCGATCAGCTGGCGGATTATCTAAGCTACTCGCTTAACATTCTGAAGGAAGCGGGGCTGCCGTGCGAAGGCGTGACCACTCCCGGAGGCTTTGCCGGAAAAGTGGTTCCGGAACTTGCTCAGGCGACGATGCAATCAGTAAAGCACACATTCAACGCAGAGATCCCTCATTACTTTAAGTTTCTTTACACCGATGAACGCAGCGTGGTTCCTCAGGTGCAATATGCTTCCGGGCTAAACACCGAAGATCCACGCTGCGTTGTTTCGATTATTGGCTGCACGGGCGACTGGTTCGGCGGTTGGGATGGAACGGAACCCGGCCATCCCGATCAGTTTATCACAGCCGACCTAACCAGCGGACGTATGGTTGATGTCGTCAAACGCGACGAGCCCGCGATCATGGTTTGCCACTGGCCGGGTATTTATTACAACGGGCAGGAACACGGATTCAACGTGTTCAAAAGCGTTGTCGACCGACTACATCGCCGATTTGATAACCTGTATTGGATGAAGTTAAGCGAGATCGCGCGGTACTGGGCTGCCAAAGAATTGACGAGCGTGACTAAGCTGGTTGATGGTTACGGATTGTCTGCCCCGTATGACTGTTCTGAGTTCACGGTCAGCCTTTCATCGACCAGCAACGTCCCGCCTGTTTACGAAGCAGGTGCCGAAAAGCTGACGTTGGTGCCGGTCGCAAGCAGGCTGGACCTGTGTCCGGGAACGTGGTTTCGTGACGCAAATCAAATTCTGATTTGTTTTGCATTGGCTAAAGGCAGTTCAAAATTAGTGGTTAAGTAGCCGCTGAGCATCGCGTGAAAATCGGCTGGCTGTTCATTATCCAGCGGAAATTGCGGCGGCGTGTGCCTCGAAACTTAGATTCAGTTGAATCTGCAGCCCAGGATGTCAACAATAACACTTCACGGCGGGTCAGGTCCGTGAATATCACCGTCACACAGGATTTATCTTCATGCGTTTTATGTCGTTCGCCGCCACGGTTTTCCTGCTTTTAACCGTTATTCGTCCGGGAATCGCCGACGAGTCAGCAAAGCCCGATGCCACAAAGCCTGCAGAAACTGCCAAAGTGGAAACCACGGAAGTTACGCTAAAGGACATGGTTCTAAATATTCCTTCCACATGGAAAGCGGAGGCCAACGCCAGCAGCATGCGACTGGCTACGTATTCTATACCGGCCGTTGAAGGCGATAAAGAACCAGGCGAACTGTCTGTGTTTAACTTCGGCGGCGGAGGCGGTAGCGTCAGTGATAATCTGGGACGCTGGATTGGCCAGTTTTCCAGTGAAGGCCGCACGGTCAAAGTCACAAAAGGCCAAGCCGGTGACAACGAATATTATACGGCGGATATCGCTGGCAGCTACAACAGGCCCGTCGGACCGCCAGTCCTTCGAAAGACTGAACTTGCTGAAAATTATCGCATGCTCGCAGTAATTCTTGTGCTGGAAGGCAAGGGGGTTTACTACCTGAAGCTGGCTGGCCCCGATGCAACGATTAAGGCAGAAGCCAAAAGTTTCCGAGCGTCGTTTGGAGGCGACATCAAGAGCGAGAAAGAATTCGAAATCTAGTTGGTGTGGACGAACAGGCAAATTTCATTTTCTGCGATGTCCAGAACATTTAGGTAGTGTTGTCGGATTAACTCGGTGCACGGATGTTGCTCGCAAAAATCAGTTTTGTCCCTCACATGGACCACGAAGAAGCGGAACTGGTAACAGTTGCCGAAGCGTTTCTTGCATCGTTGACAAAGAACGGACAAGTCTGCGGCGAGCACGTTAGCTGCTGGTCGGCAGGTATCCTAAACGCCTACGCCTCTATCCCGCATCGAGACGCATTGCAGCCTCGGTACCTGTCCGTTTGGGGGCAGAACGATCTTGCCGCCGTGGTCCGGCAGTTCGGAGCAAAACCGGAATGGAAAATTCTGGACGACGACGTGTCCGTTCGAGTACCGACCATTAAATCAGCACCATCGCTGTACATGTTCACGCACGGGCTGACTCATGCCAGCGCGGTGGTGCATGGTGGACGAGGTACTTCGATTCCGCTGCCGATGCTGCCCATCAGCGATGCGCTGCGAGAAGAACTTTACCTGTGGCAACAGTCTTACCTGCATCACGACCGCATCTGGCTGGATGGAGGGCCACTGGAAATGGCGGCTTACAAAGAACTCGCATTGCCCGGCAGTTGCCTTATGACGGCAGGACGGGATCTTTGCCGGCAACTGCAAGAAACAACTTCAAAACGTACCTACCTCTACCTGCTGCGACACTGGGGCATAGCCGCCGAAGAAGAAACACGCCCGTGTCCTCAGTGCGGAAATCCGTGGCGTGACGAGGCCAACCCAATGCCGTCTAAGAATCCGTTTTACAAGTTTCACTTCCGCTGCGACCCCTGCCGACTTGTTTCACATCGAGCGGTTGCCTTCAGCAACGACAAATACGCTCAGATTGGCGCATTCCCCAAGGCTGCAGAAGGTAGCGACGCTTAAGCAAATGCACACTTTTAGAGTCGAATGCTAGCAGCCTGTCCGGAAACCGTTCCAGCCGTGGTTTTCGTTGACGAATTGAGTTAAGATGTCGTTAGTTGCCAGCGCATTTTTCGTTTGGTTGTTTTTCGATTGAGTTTCCGGGATGGGTCGTAAATTTCGCGAATGGCAGCCAGAGGCGAGTTGGTTATTTCCTCCGTCGCCGGGTGACTGGCTGTCGGACGGTCATCTGGTTTATTTTTTGCTGGACGTCACGTCAACGATCG
>JBDNFN010000292.1:0-13245 GCA_041689795.1 Fuerstiella sp.
ACTCACCTTCCGCTAGGGCTTTCACGACTTGCTCAGGACTGCGACGTTTTCGCTTCGAATTACTCATCAAAATCTCCGCGCCCGGAATGGGGCTCTGAAGACTCTCATTCTAACTGGTACCGAATTCGGGGAGCACGCCAGAATCGGTTGGCCCCGCTGCAGTGGTTCAGTTTTCGGCAATGTTGCGGCAGCCTTGAACAACAGCGGGCCTTCGGTGGCAGGCTGTTCGAGCGAAAGCCATTTATCATCGCCCGGTCTGTGCGCGGATCATTGTTGGACTCGGAGTCACCTTGGTGCACCGCGGGGCGAATCAGTTTTTCACATTGAACAGCCGCACAAATCTTGGCACGGCCGTCTCCGCCTTAAATTCGGCGTGGAGACCACCGGGCTACGTTTCCCAGCGTAAACAATTGCATCACCGTGGCGACCGGTCAAGCAACTTGATGTTGGCATTCAAGTTCGGTCAAATGTGCATTGCTGATGCTGCCCTGCAGCAGCTGATTGATTGCCGTTATGAGAAACGAATGGTTTATGCAGGTCGAGCACAGCGCTGTTCGAAACTCGTACTTTTGTAGTCAGGAAACTTATGTCACTTAACGCCAGCCTGGTCAGGTGCACCGCCTGTGTTCTGTTTGCAGCACTGCCGAATTTGCCGTTGCGAGCGAGTGACGAGTTGCCTCGCAGAATTATTCTGATCGCGGGCGACACGGCAAAAGTTGACAAAGTCGGCCATCACGATTATCTGGCTGGCTGTGATTGTCTTGATGTTCTGCTGCAGCAAACCAGTGGCGTGAAGCCAGTGCGAGTCAATGACGGCTGGCCCCAGTACGATTCTGTGTTTGATGGCGCCAGCAGTGTTGTGTTTTATACAGACGGAGGCGGCAAGCAGGCATTTTTGGAAACTCCGGAACGGATTGCAAAGCTGCAGTCGCTGGTGGATGCGGGTGTTGGAATCGTAATGATTCACCAGGCAGTAGATTTTCCGGACGTGTTCGCAGATCAGGGCAAGTCCTGGCTGGGCGGCGTTTACATGCAGGGAAAATCAGGTCGAGGCCACTGGAATAGTCGACATGTGGATTTCCCGGAACATCTGATTACTCGGGGCGTTACGCCGTGGGAGATTAACGATGGCTGGCTAAACGCGATTCAGTTTGTGGATGGATTGCAGGGAGTTGTTCCGTTGGTTTGGTCGGGCAAAGAATACGACGAAAGTCGTGCCGGAGTGAAGTCGCACATTGTTGCCTGGGGATATGAACGTCCTGCCGGCGGTCGTTCGTTTGCGTTTACTGGCCTGGACGCTCATTCGGCCTGGGAACTGCCCGGCATCCGTCAACTTGTGGTAAATGGAATTCTCTGGTCGGCCCATGTTGATATTGCGAAGTCCGGAGCGGACTGCATGATTGATAAAGCACAGCTCGACCAACTACAAACACCTCGACAGGCTCCGGAAAATGCTGCAACCAAGAAGCCGAAACTAACACCAGGGAAAGACGTGATAATTGACGCGAAGCCAGCTGCGGCGGCTAAATCAGAGTTGCCGTCAAAGTGATGGGCACAGTTCTTCATCAAGATCGCAACACCTTCAAGACGGCGTGCTGCGCTGCGGACACCGTCGATGTCGTGTCGGCGTCGATGTCTTGTGCGTGTGAAAAAAGCCGGATGTCACGCAGTCTGTTGCCGTGTCATTAGATTAGAAACAGTCTGAAACCACAGACCGTTTAGCTGAGCTCGCAGAGAAGAACGTCTTGGTGTGGTGGCCTGTTTTGCGAGTCGGTTAAAGCGATGGAACCGAACCTATCTGGCAACATACCCGGAAGCGGTCGGAAGCGGTCGGAAGACTGCTCCAGCGAATTTCCCGATACGAGCACGACGAACGAGTGAGTGAATTTTGCAATGGCGGTGTTGACCCGTTCACGCTGCGTGCTTGTGAACTTGCGATTGGACAGTCTTTAACGCTGATCTCGCGGTCAATTAGTTTGTGTCAGTGTTATCGAAGGCTGAATTTTCGGCGATGGTGTTCTCGGCTTCCATTTGCCGCAGCGCTTCCAGTTCAGCTTTTTTCGTCATGCGATAGAAACTGACTCCGAAGCCTGTAAAGATCGTGGCAGGCATGCCGATCATAAACAGAATGCTGTACATATACGCCTTGGGGAGATTGCTTTCGGTTTCGTTGGCGAACTTGCAGTTCGGGCAGGCCACGGCTTCGGAACCCATTCCCAAGACAGCTGAAAATGCGACCAGCATTGCGGTTTTGACAAGGTGTCGGCGAATCATGTTAGGACTTTCGAACGAGCGTCTTGAAATGGATGATCTTTGTCAGCGGTTCCAGAGTATTTTACTAAATGACGTAGACCAGACTCATGTATAGTTTCGGGGTTAAGCCAGAGGACTCAGTCGAAAGTCTTGACGACTTTCGCTAGCGCCGGAGACCGCGGCTTTTCGAAACCTGCTTACAAACACTATAGGCTGAATATCGACCGGGCAATAGCCGCGAAGTCATCACAAAACTGCGATTCTCACTCGCGGATTGACCGTTTTCAGCCCCCAGAAGCTGGCACTGTCGCCGGCCACGGCCAGTGGTACAGCATGCCATAAATAACGACCCCGGTTACGGAAACATACATCCAGATCGGGAAGGTAATCCGAGCAAGGCGTTTATGTGCGTCCCAGCGGGCGGCAAAGGCGTGCTGGAAAACTCGGATGGCAAGAAACGGAACAAACGCAGCCAGAATGACGTGCGGTATCAAGACCAAAGGATAAATGGCGGCCGCCACGCCGGATCCGGGAAACTTTTTACCGTGCAGTCCAGTGTGTTCGCCCAGCTGATAATGATACAGCAGATAACAACCCAGAAATGCGACGGAAGTTATGAAGGCAGAAATCATCAGGTTGCGGTGTATGGTCTTTCTTCCGCTTTTGATCGCCAGAAAACCGCTCAGCAGCAGAATGCCGGCCAAAGTGTTTAAGGTGGCATTGACTGTCGGCAAAGATTTGGTCCATGCCGGCATTTTTGCGTCAATCAAGGCGTTGTGTTCGACGACGGAAAGATCTACGGTAGACTGGGTTGGCGTGCCTGAATGCGAGATGTCTCTGTCTGCGTGCTGACCGGACGATTCGTCTGCGGCGGATGGAGTGGCTACGTCTTCTTGGGGCGGTTCGTTAGACGGTTCGTTAGACGGTTCGCCGCTGGCGGGCGGTGCGGAATTTGAATCAGCAGCATCGGTTTCCGGCTTGCCCGTGTCTGCATTAACAGGCTGCACCTGGAACTGAAGCTGCATGGGGCTGCCATCCGACGTTGAAAAACTCAGAGCCGGGCCGGGTTCTGGAAAATCGTCGGTGCCAACCAGAATTCGTCGCAGCTTTACCATGTCTTCGTCGCGAGTCGCTAGAAATGTGCCGACAGGAACGCCGTTTTCGTTCACTAGGACAACTCGGTTGGAATGTGCTACTTCAAAACCGGGCAATCGAGCTTCTCCCAGGTTTTCCTTCACGTACAAGCCGAATCCGTTAACGACCAATTCAAATATTTCCTGCTGTCCGCCAGTCAGAAACTTCCAGCGATCACGATCGGGCTGAAACGTTTCTGAGTAGGTTTTTAGGATTTCTGCGGTGTCGAATTTCGGATCGACCGTGATGGTCAGAAACATCACGTCCTTGTTTTTTTCCTTCACACTATCGTGCAGCCGCATCATCGAAGCGGTGATAACGGGACACGTGCTTGTGCATCGCGTAAACACAAAGCTGGCAACCCATGGTTTTCCTTTAAGGTCTGGGAGTCCGACTTTGCCACCCATGCATTCATCGAACTGAAAATCGGGAAGTGTTCGGGCTGGGAAGCTGAGATTGACCGAAGCTTTGCTGGCACCCGGCGTAATGGGGGTCTCTTCGGAACTGCCAGCCGCCTGTGGTTTCAGGGACTCATCGGCTGCGATCGGTTCGACGTTCTGTCGCTGTTGCCACATTAACGCGACGCAACCGAATACAGCCGTCCATAGCACGGCTCCGAAGATCAGCGAGTTTTTCGACATTCCACTTCTGACAATAGTCCGCGAAGGCATTTCGGCACCCGTTCGGTTTTTAAGGTTCACCTGTATTATTTAACCGGCTCGATTTTACGCCAAGACGCAGAAATGTCAGACGCGATCAGCTGAGTGCCCGGAATCTCTCTGCTTCGGGAAGCCAAAATGCCGCTTCCGAAAACATTGCCGTTCAGTACATGCGTATTTCTGGAAGTCCGACCGTAAACGAAAGTGCGGCGGCGGTCTTTCCCCGCAGTTGCAAGGTTGGATCGCGTATTGGGCGGCTCGTACGCTGGTTTAAACCTGAAAATCTAATTTTTGGCCGGATGCGCGAAAGGATAACTCGTCAAACGAATGGCTGACTATCGCGAAATGGGCACCCAGATTCCCGAAACCAACAGGAAGCCGCCGGGTATATTACGAATTCTGCAACGAATCGGACGTGAGTTCGGACTTCTACGGGGATTACAACGCTCACCGATTGAATAGTGAATCACTGGTTGCGATTATCTGAACCTCAACTGATAGATTATGTTCCTGAATGTGGGACGTCCCGATTGCCTGCCCTATTTGTGCCGGCGGGATTGGTATTCACAGTATCTTTGAGGTCAAAAAACGTGCCGGACCCAACGTTTTTCAGCAAATCCATTCTGATCGTAGAAGACGAAGACATTATCCGAGAGACTCTGTCCGAGTTTCTTTCCGGTGAAGGCTTCGACGTCCGCGCTGCAGCCAACGTCACTGACGCCTTGGCAATCGTGCGCGAACGTGACTATGACGTTGCCATCTGTGACGTGCAATTGCCCGATGGCGATGGCGTTCAGTTGCTAAGACGCCTGCATCGACTGAACCCGTCCATGTTTGTGCTGATCATTTCGGCCTATGCAACTGTCGAAAACGCTGTGGATGCGTTTACCGCTGGAGCGTTTGACTATCTGGTTAAGCCAGTCATTTTTGATGAACTGGTCAATCGCCTGAAGCGTCTGTTCAAGTTTCAGGACCTGTATTTGGAAAATCAGAAGCTGCGAAAAGACCTGGAACGTCGTTCCGGTTTCGATCAGATCATGGGCAGCAGTCGAGTTCTGCAGGACACCCTGAACACAATTCGCAAAGTCGCGGCTACAAATTCCAACGTGCTGCTGGTAGGTGAAACTGGTACAGGCAAGGAACTTTTCGCTCGCGAAATCCACATGGCGGGCCCGAATAAAGATGAGAAGTTTCTAGCCGTTAACTGCGGCACGCGTCCTCCAGAACTTCTGGAAGCCCAGTTGTTTGGGGTCGACGGCGGACAACCGGGATTGTTTCGCACGGCTGGCACGGGCACTGTTTTCCTTGATGAAATCGCTCAGTTACCACTGGGCACGCAGTCTGAACTGCTGCGAGCGATTGAGTATCAGGAAATCATGCCGGCAGGTGCGTCAGAAACCGTCAACGTGAACGCTCGGATTATCGCCGCCACTTCCCGCGACCTGATGCGAGAAGTTACGGAAGGCACGTTTCAGGAAGACCTGTTTTACCGTCTTGACGGTGTGAAAATACGCATTCCACCATTGCGTGAACGCCTGGACGACATTCCTGAACTGGTCGAATACTTTATGACTCGCCATTCCGATGCGATGGGCAAACGCGTAACGGGAGCGACCAGCGAATCGATCCGCACCCTGATGGCGGCTCATTGGAAGGGCAACGTACGTCAGTTGGACAACGCCATTGAGCGAGCCGTAATGATGTGCGAAGGCGAAGACATTCAACCGTCCGACCTTCCTCCCGATCTATTGGGACTTGGCACAACGTTGCCGGACACAGATGACCTGCGGTCTGCTTTGCGACACTATGAGCGGTTGCATATTACTCGAGTCCTGAAGCAGTGTCCGGACAAGAAAGAAGCGGCAAAACGCTTGAAGCTCGGGCTATCGAGCCTTTATCGGAAGATTGAAGAATTGAAGATCGAACTTTAGTTCTTCATCAGCCTTCTATCTTCAGGGGAAGTTCTGCCGCACAAGACGTGCGGTTTTGCTCCCGTCGCCGCAGATTTGCAAGCGTTTCAGGAAATATGAACACCGCAGAAATCATGGAATGCATCCCCCACAGACCGCCGTTTTTATGGTTGGATTCGGTCTTGGAAATCACTGATTCCCGCATCATAGCGACGAAGCATCTCAGTAAAGACCTTCCGGTTTTTCAGGGCCACTATCCTCAATTTCCTGTTTTTCCTGGCGTTTTGCAGTGTGAAGCCTGTTTTCAAGCCGGCGCTGTGCTGATCTCAAAGATCGTTGAAGTAGCGGACGGCCAGGTTCCCGTGGTGACACGCCAGAACAACACTCAGTTTCGCCGAATGATTCGCCCGGGAGAAACCATTCAGATTGAAGTGGAATTGACGGAACGCGTATCCAACGCATTCTACCTGAAGGGACGAGTAACCGTAGACGGCAAAGTCACCGCCAGACTCGACTTCGTGTGTTCATCGGCTGTTGTGCCGATTTAGGACTTGGTACCTTGCAGGATGGAAATACACGCGGTTTTCCATCAAATCCGCTGTTCGGCGTTGTCCATTAATCATATCGCCGAGGAAAATGGCGGTAGGTTCGTCGACATCATGAGTTCGATCCTGAAAAAAACAGGACTTCGACTCAATCCGGGTGTTGAACATCGGGACGGTCGTCGATACCCTTTCGAGCTTCTCGACTTACGGCGAATGCCGCTTCGTCTTCCATTCACATGGAAGGCGTTTGTTGAGAGTTTTTCTCTGTACGCAGTTTGGCCAATTGGTCTGTCAGCTGCCTGTCGATGCCACAAGAACCGCGTGACTACGTAGTGTCTGAACTGGCTTGAGATGACGGCCCTTCGCGCGTTGCGATGTGGTGGTATAGAGCCCGAGTAGTTTTCTGGAGTTTGTTGAAGCACATGGGACGTTATACAGGTCCGAAGGGACGAGTTAATCGGCGGCTGGGAGTCAACGTTTACGAATCAAACGGCGCTATCAAGGCAACGGAACGGAAGGAATTTCCTCCGGGCATGCACAAGCGACGTAAGAAGCCTACCAACTATGGTTTGGGCCTGACGGAAAAGCAGAAGATCAAGTTCCACTACGGTCTGCGTGACCGTCAGCTGAACCGCTACTTCAACAAGGCTCGTCGTACCAAAGGTAACACCGGAGAGCAGTTGCTGATCATCTGCGAACGACGTCTGGACAATGTTGTTCGTCGTGCCGGATTCGCAATGACGCGTCCTCAGGCTCGACAGGGCATCGTTCATCGCCACTTCCAGTTGAATGGCGTTACGGTTAACAAGCCAGGTATCATGGTTCGCGTTGGCGACGTGATCACTCTTCGAAACCGACCGAACGTGCGCAAGCTGTACACCAACATTCGCGAAGGAATCACCATTCCTCAGAATGAATGGATCAACTACGACGAAAGCACTTATTCCGCAATCGTGACAGCTCTGCCGACTTACGAAGAAGTAAGCATTCTGGTTGACATTAACCAGGTTGTGGCGTTCCTGTCTCGCTAATCGAAGATTTGTGCCAAAAGCTGTTTGGCACAGAAAACATACAAACGGCGACTCCTCTGGAGTCGCCGTTTTTTTTTTGTGCCGCCGCGATGGTGGCTGCTGATGGCGGCATTCATTGCATTGGCCAACTCTGACTTTTTATGCTCGTCGACCGCCTTTGATTTCGAGCAAATTACGACAAGGGTGCGGTCGCTGGTGGCGAAAGTCTTAAAAAATTTCGTGCGAGCCCTGTGGTTTCATTTGTCGAAACTCTATACGAGTTTCGCGGCTCCATTTCGTAAAACGCTCTTGCCGGATTCGTAATAACTCGGGGCGCTTCTGCAGAGGCTCCGTGTTTACAAATCCGCTGACAAAATACGTCAACTGTGAGAGCTCGTCGCTGGTCGCGATCCTGAAATCGCAAATTGACATGCACGCGGCGCTAGCGAGTGAATCCGGCCATTGCGAAATTCACTCATTCACTCGCGCGACGTGTTTTATGGAGAAGTTCGTGGCAGTGGTTTCCGAACCGCTGCCAGCAACTTCAGTTCCCAACATGTTCTGATAGCAGCACGGCAGGAATCATGGCGAGAGAAAAATCATGACGATGAAGTGGCAGTACCTGTCGAAACTGCGCAATTGGCTGGCAAAACAGACAAGCCTGCTTATTCAGGCATGTGCCGGGCCTGATGGGAAATCCGGCGGGACACGATTGCTTCAGATCGATGGCGCAATGTTCGGCTGAATTCGCGATCATCTGAGAGCTAACTCAGATCTGGATATGCTGATTCCAGATCAGCAACGCTTTCAAAAAACCAGAGTGTTACACCAATGGATGACGTCCACAATAACCTGAACTGCCCGGTCACTTCGCCAACGATGTCAGATCATTTAAAGACGGCGGGTTGCGGATTTCTAATGGGCGCTGCCGACATAGTTCCTGGAGTTTCCGGGGGCACCGTGGCTTTGATTCTGGGTGTCTACGAGCGACTTGTCACCGCCATCAGTCAATGCAATGCGGTCTTTGTCAGGCTGTTGCTGGCCAGACAGTGGAAGGCGGCAGCGGATCATGTCGACCTGAAGTTTGTTCTCGCATTAGGCAGCGGCATTGCAGTGGGTATCGCAGGGCTGGCGTCCCTGATGAACTACCTGTTGACGAACGAAATGTCTTTGACGTTCGCGACGTTTTCAGGAATGATTCTGGCGTCCAGTTTACTGGTTGCTCGACGGATTCCTTCGTGGCAGGTGCAGCACTATGGTATGTTGTTTCTGGGCTGTATTGTGGCACTGCGACTTGTTACTTTGCCAGCCTTACAGAATCCTCCCGATACGCTGTGGTACATGTTTCTGTGCGGCCTGGTGGGAATCACGGCCATGATACTTCCAGGTATCAGCGGCGCGTTTATCCTGCTGCTGCTGAATCGCTATCACTTCATTACGGAGAGCATCAAAGGAATCCTGCACGGTGAGATCACAGTGGAAATTGTGATGTCCCTGGTGGTATTTGCAGCCGGATGCGTCACTGGTCTGCTGAGCTTTAGTCGCGTGCTTCGCTGGTTGCTAAGTCGACAGCATGACGCAACGATGTCGATGCTCTGCGGATTTATGCTGGGTTCACTTTACAAGCTGTGGCCGTTTCAGATGGACACAACTCCGGACGTGGAAAAGTTCAAACACAAGGTGTTTAAGAACTGCTTTCCTGAAAGCTTTAGCGGCCATGTCTGGACAGCCATCGCGTTGTGTGGCATTGGGATTGCAGTGGTGTTAATGTTGGACGTTGTGTCGAATCGCGGATCGCGGAAGACGGCGACTGACGCAGCGGCATAATGAATTCACAGCCTGTTGCTTTCAGATCGATCGTCGTGTTCTGAGCTTTGCCGGGCTGGCTGAACCAAACATCGTGGCCAGAAACTGTTTCCGCTGTTCATTGGCGGAAGGCCGTTCTAGCGGCACATCGGCGACTGGCAGCGACTTCCACAATTGTTCAAGTGACGTCATCTGCACGCCGGCGAGATATTCTGCCAAAGGTACCATCAGCAACACGTCGGCGGCACAGTAGCGCAGTAATTGATCGCGATCCGCAGAGTTCTTCTGATGAATCCACGAACTCCACAGGCGAACGGCAAGGCTGCCGTCAGCATCCTGCAGATCGTCCGGTCGGTGCAGTCCAAGACTTGAGGTGACATGCTTTAGACCACCGTTGAGTTCTCGGTGATAGCAGGGCCAGCGCAGATCGATATGCGGGCAAGGCAGTTCGGGAATATGAAACCCAGCCAAAACGCGGGGCACGTCAAAGGTACTGCCATTAAATGAAACTAACAGATCGATATCATCCAGCAGATCAAGAAAGTCGTCCAGGTTTTCGTGTTCCACAAACGTATGCAGCTGGCCTTTGTGCCAGCAAGCTATCACCGTGATTGTGTCGTCGTATTCCAGCCCGGTTGTTTCAATATCGAAGTATGAGCACCGGTCGACATACTGCGTCAGAATTCGCCACTTGTCCTGAGTCGCAAACTTTTCCACAAAATAGCGGATGTTATTTTCTGTCAGAGCCTGCAGGCAACGTTCGCATTCTGCTGTTACAGCAGTCCGCAGCCCCAGAGGAATCAGGTGAGGCATTTGCAGTGCGTCGTGCCACGAACGCACACCAGCGTCTGACAGCTGATTTAGTCGAATTGGGCCGAGGCCGCGGCAATGCTGAAGTGCTTGGGTAATCACGATGTGCGAAGTCTACAAAGCGTAGTGTCCAACTACCAAGCTCAGCCAACATGATTTCGGGCACGAAGCACTCAAAAAAAATCTAATTTGGACGGCAACACCAACGGTTCACGCAAAGCATAGCAGCAGTTTGCCGGACTGTAGTTTGCCGGACTGTAGTTTGCCGTTTAGTAGTCCTGGCCCCGATCGCTCACTTTGCATGATTGCTGCCATGCTTTGGCTTCTGCCGCGAGGTGCATCACCAGGTCGATGTTCTTATTGGCAAGATCATGGTGTTCGCCAGGATCAGCCTGCAGATCATACAGTTCCCAGGAGTTGCCACCGTTGCTGCTGTAGATTTTGTGTTGGCCGGAATGCCATGCGATCTGTCTGCCGGATTCAAATCCGATTGGCGAAGTTCGTTCAGCAGTATCGCCATTGATGACCTTTACAAGAGAACTACCATCCACTGGCCGATCGTCCGGATAGGCAACGCCGATGATGTCCAGCACAGTTGGCAGGTAGTCGCTGGTGACGGCGGCGAAGCCGGTTTCGGAAGGCTTCACGTGTCCCGGCCATTCCAGAATCGCTGGGACTCGAACACCGCCTTCGTAAAGTGATCGCTTCCGACCTCGAAAAACGCCTGCCGATCCGGGAGCTTCGCCCTGCTGACCTTCCGGTCCATTGTCAGAACAAAACCACAGCATTGTGTTCTCGGCAATATTCAATTGTCGCAGCGTGGCTCGCAGGCGTCCGACCTGTTCGTCGAGCGCCGTTATGCAGCCGTAGTAGTTACGTTCATAGACGTCAAACTGTTTATAACGGGCCGCGTGTTCTTCTCCGGCCACAACTGGCAGGTGGGGAGCATGAAGCCAGATGGCCGTAAAGAACGGAGTGCTGCTGTTCACAGACTTTTCAATGAATGGAATCGCTCGATCCATGATGATTCGAGAATCATCTCCTTCCAGAGCGTCAGTCACTGCACTGCCGTCGTGATTCCAATATCGCGTTCCATAAGACTTCGCTGTTGCTCTGTCGATGATTGCATCCCACGCCTTGCCGTTGGCTTTCTGAGGACTAATCATCGGATCAAATGTTGGCACCTTTGATTCAGTAACAAAGCTGTCATCGTATCCGTGATCACGCGGCGGCGCAAAATGTTCAGCCCCCTTCGCCCCGCCTCGATTTGCATCTTTGACAGTCTTTGTCAGCGTACCCAGATGCCATTTCCCAAAATGCCCTGTTGTGTAACCATGTTTTCTTAATAACTCGGGCAGAGTGATTTCCTGGGGTTTCATGTGACCGGCGTTGGCCGTGTAGATGCCATAACGATAAGGATGCCGCCCGGTCAGACAACTTCCTCGCGTTGGGCTGCATACGGGCCCAGCGGAGTAGAACCGCGTGAATTTCAGCCCGTTTGCAGCCATTGACGAGATATGGGGCGTCTGAATCGGCGACTCCGCATTGAAACACTGCACGTCGCCATATCCCAGGTCATCGCACATCAGCAGAACGATATTAGGTCTGTCTGCCGCCGCGCCGCTATGAACGACTGAAAGCAAAGAGCCACACAGGAATAGACGTCTGAATGCATGAGACATGTTGGTCAATCTGTAGAACGAAACAGGGCAATACAAAAGGGCTCACTGACAGCATATTCACAGTGTTATTTTTTGAGCCGTTTAGCGCCCCACAGGCTCGGCGATTTTCTGGAACAAGCCGAATGGAAAACAGGGCCCAAAACCAGACCCACAATGCAATCTGTCTTTGCCGGTTTCAATGTTCCAAGTCTGCCATGTTCAGCTTCGCTTTACAAATCAACTGCAGCTGAATCCGAAGGCTCATTCCATAACAACAGGGACTCAGGATTCTTGCCGCGCGGTGATTCAAACCAGTGTGTTGGCGGGCCTTCCCGCTGCTCGACATCGGTTAAAATAACGCGAAATACATCACTATCTGGGGTTGGCATTCCGCACCACTGCGGCCGAGTGAAACGGATTTTAAAAGCCAGATTTGTGTTACAGGCAGAAGAATCGAACCACGATGGGTTAAATAGGAAGTATAGAAAATTGAGTGTGGCAAGAAAGCAACAAATACATTCGATCTTAAGCACGAGGACGCAAAACAATTGCATCCTCTGAAGTCTATTTACCCGTCACCGTTTTTGTGTTGAAGCCAAAGCAAATCCCTATGGAAATGGTGGACGAAATCGTCAAGGAATTCGTGGTTGAGAGCTATGGAAATCTTGATCAGCTGGACCGCTCTGGAGGATGCACCCGACGATCGCGATCGGCTATCGAGTGTCTTTCGCACAATTCACACGATCAAGGGCACTTCTGGTTTTCTTGGGTTTCCAAAACTGGAACACGTAACATACGTTGGCGAAAATCTACTGGTTCGCAGGCCTCAAAGGGGGCAGCGACGGTCTTGAAATTATTCAATAGTCAATTCGCCGAAAGCTCTTCGAATTCGATTTTTGTCTGTTTCGGCGGTGTCGTTGGACGGGGGTGTTGGATTTTTTGAGGCATGGGTTTCAGTGTTCGATGAATTGGTTTGAGATGTGGCAACATATTGTCATCTCGATTAGTGTTGGAGCAGTTGGTGAAACGGAGTACAGCTCTGCGAGGACGCAACGGTGTGGGGACGCAGCTCTGCGAGGACGCAACGGTGCGAGGGATGGCCAACGGTTTCGGTGCGTCGATGAGGCTTCGGTGGCGTTCTGGTGACAACATTGCCAGAACGTTTTTTGTTCAGGCCGCAACCGAAGTTTTCCACAGTTGATCCGTTGCAACGAGTGTGTTCAGGATGGTCAGCAGCTTTCGCATGGCGGCCGTGATGGCCACTTTCTTGAGTTTTCCGTTGGCCAGCAATCGCTGATAGAAGGCGTTGATGCGAGGATTGAATCGTGTCGCCACGAGCGTTGCCATGTAAAGTGTGCGGCGAACTCCCGCACGTCCTCCCGCCGTCTTTCTTTTTCCAATCGACTGACCGAAATCTTTATTGATCGGCGCGACGCCGACGAGCTTTGCGACTTCCC
>JBDNFN010000293.1:0-37119 GCA_041689795.1 Fuerstiella sp.
CCTGCCGTCACTCTCAACCGGAAACGAATTTGTCATGCCGCCACCCAACTCAGCCCAACGCACCCGCGAGTCATCCTCGACGGCCAGCACCCGCCGCGCCGACGCCTGGACCCAAAACTAATCGATGTGTCGCTTGTTCTGAGTCTAGTTACGTGGAACTGAACTGAACTGAACTGAACTGGTCTCTGGTCTGGCTTATGGATGATTCAGTTGTTCGAGGTCAAAGAACAGATCAAGGTGGACTGGCCTCCGGAAAGTTCCAGCGTGGCGCTGAGTTTAGCAATCATCCGAGAGACGATGGATCGCCGCAGCGAAGTAGCCTTGAACGGACGAGTTCTGAGCCAGCAACTGAGCGAAGCCGTTAAGGACGCCTATGTTCGCACCAGCAGCAAAGACGCTCGCTACAAGCCAAATCAAAAGACAAGCCCTCCGCCACCCGGACCATCCTTGCCAAAGCCAACATGCAACAAAAACAACGACTCAACGCCATCAATAATTTCCCTGCACTTTTTCCTTAACGGCGTTGGCCACGCTCTGTTTCAGTTTCGTCGAGTAAACGGCGCAATAGCTGACGAAAGGTCTAAAATGGTGAATGGTTTTGCCAGAAATGCGTTTGGCTGGTGGTTACTAATTGAACAAAACGTGTCGAGGTTGAGACTGCGTCCGCTACAGATAATGACGGGAATATCTGCGTTCATGCCTCGCATTTTTTCGTAAGTACTGCGTCCAGTCATGCCGGGCATTACATTGTCTAGCAGCACCAAATCAAAACTTTGTCCGTCTTGAATGGCCTTCAGGAAGTTTGTGCCATCAGAAAATAACACTACCTGATGTCCCAGAAACTTTAACATTCCGCTGGCGACGTTGCGAATGCTGAGTTCGTTGTCGACCATGGCGATCAGTAGCTGCACCGGAGATTCGTGAACTGATGAATCCGACACGGTGGCGCCATTTTTGGATTGATCAGCTTGAAGAGGAAACGACACGCTGATTTGACTTCCGGTTTCCGAAGTGTTCGCAATGCTGATGGTGCCACCCATTTCTTCGATCAGGCCGTAAGCGATTGCCATTCCAAGGCCGAAAGATTTCTCGCTATCCTTTGTGGTAAAGAATGGTTCAAACGCGCGGTCGCGAATGGTGGCGTCCATGCCATGCCCGGAATCAGAAATCAGGATTTCCAGTTGACCGTTTGTGTGCTGATGACCGTCTTTAGCCGCTATCGAAAAATGGATCTGACCTTCCTGATTGTTGCCGATTGCTTCGGCTGAATTTATTCCTAATTTAAGCAGCGCGTCTTCCAGCTGGCTACTGTTAATCTCTGCGAACAATTGCGACTCGTTTTCAAATGAATGAGAAACCTCGATGTTCCGGGCGACCATGCCAGCCAGAATTCGTCTTACCTTTCGGACGCTTGGCACCACCGATTTGATTTCACGCCGCGAAGCTTCTCGGCTGGCAAATCTTCGAAGTTCCTGAATCAGCTGGCTGGCCCTCAGCGCCGCAACTTCCGCAGATTCTAAATTACCAACAACTTGTGAAACCGCAGCGTCAGGGCGACTTCGGATAAGTTCAAGATTACCCAGAACGGCCGTCAACAGGTTGTTGAATTCGTGAGCTATGCCTCCTGCCAGTCGGGCAATGGCTTCCATCTTTTCCGAGTGCAGATCACGTTGTTGCAGTCTTTGCTGTTGGCCGGTCTCTTGAATTGACCAGACCAGAAGCTGCTTAGCGCCTTTATGATCAATCTGAGCAGCTATGGTTACTGCAAGGCAACGTTTATTCGTGCACCGCACCTGCATCGATTGAGGCACGGGCCCATCAAGGCAGCGGCAGATTGCTGCCTGCAGTTTTTGAAACGTGACCTCGGACTTTTCGTCGGAATTCTCGCTCAATAATTCATGAAGGCTGAAAGCTCCGTGTTCGGCCGCCGTCAAAAGTTCAGGCAGGATTTTAATCAACTCGTCATTGGACAGAATCATCCTACCGTCACTGCGCGTCACAGCAGACGGGACAGCAGTGGATTCAAGCCAATCACTAAGTCCGTTTAGAACCAGGTTGTCCATCGATCCATCAGGTACCAGCCTTACCGCAAACGGTACAGCGACACAAACACTGAGCAACCACAACGAGGTTATCGGCCATTTCCTTGACACATCACCAGCTCGGTCAACACTACTGTTAACCCCACTTGCGTGATTTTCAAACGTCGAATTGGTGGCATTCACGAACACGCAAACTGAAGCGGCAAAAATCGGAAGCAGCAGAACGTAGAGGACTGAACATCGTGAAATAGACATATTCTAAATTTGTAAGATGTGTCGTGTGGCCGGTATAGAGAACTGTACCCACTCTGTCGTCATATTTGTTTGTTCGTGGATACGGCGGTTTAATTCCCCAATGATACACTCATCTGTTGATTAGAAGGGGATTCCAGCGGCCTACCATTAAAACTACGGTCAGTTTTGGGGTGCCTGCCGAATGGTTTTAGAATAACCAAGGGTCTGCCTTTTAACTGTTGGATAAGTTCGTTTCGCCTAAGTTTGTACAAAAAGTAACTGGGAATAGATACAATCGAGAGAGAGTTTTGAGCGCCTTTCTTTTTCGGACTAGGTGCTGACGGGATGTTAACTTCCCGGGACAGGCGATAGTTTCCAACACAATTAACTGCGGTCTGACTCAACACACTGTCCATCGGCAGACAGTTATCGAGTCAGGTCTTGATTCGTTTCTGTTTGAATGCGGTGCCGGCGAGTTTGCCAGCGTCGTTGTAGCAGAACAATTTCAATATGAGGAATTCGATGAGACGCGCCATATTTCTGACAGCTGCGATGGCTACTTTGTGTTTGCCAACGTTTGTGTATGCTCAAACTGCAACCGCCAAGCAAGACTCAGCGAAGACCAGCAAAACCACAAAAGTTGTGCTTCCTGTTTTTCGCCTATCCGGGCAGATTACGGAAAAACCTGTTACTGAAGACATGCCCTTCAACATTGGAGGAGCGACCGGTGAATCACTGCACAGTCTGTTGAAACGACTGGAAGCCGCGACTGCAGACAAAGATGTCCCCGCCATTGTGCTGGAACTTGGAACGGCCGTGATTGGGCGAGCTCAGCTGGAAGAAATTGGTCGAGCCATGGACGACCTTAAGTCCGCTGGTAAAAGCATACACGTTCACACAGATCTGTTCACGACCGGCCAGTTTGCTTTGCTTTCGCGAGCAACGGATCTCAGCATGGTGCCAACCGGCTATATGTTTATCACCGGTATGTATGGCGAACAGATTTTCCTACGTGGATTGCTCGACAAAATAGGAGTCACACCGGACTACTTTACCTGTGGTGACTACAAAAGCGCGGGCGAAATGTTCATGCGGACTTCGCCCAGCGAAGAATCAGCCACCATGTCAAAGTGGCTCTACGGCGGCCTTTACGAAAATCTTGTCGCATCGATTGCGAAAGGACGCAAAGTATCGGTCGAGAAAGCTCAGGGATGGATTGATGAAGGCGTCTTCACTGCCGAACGCGCTGTCGAAAAAGGCATCATCGACGTAGTGGAACATCAGCAGGTTTTTGAAGCTCGTCTGAAGGAAAAATATGGCGACAACGCAAAATTCGATCGCAGTTACGGGAAAAAGACCGGGGCCAATATCGACCTGTCGTCACCATTCGGGATCATGAATTTCTATGCGGAGTTGCTTTCACCGAGCACTCCCCCCAAGAGCACCAAGCCCGCCGTGGCGATCGTATATCTGGAAGGTTCCATCATGCCCGGCAGCTCGGGCGGGAACCCGTTTCTGGCCGATGCTGCGGCATTTGGTGATACGATTCGCAAAGCTTTGGATGAAGCCGCCGACGACGATACGGTAAAGGCCGTGGTCTTCCGTGTGAATTCGCCAGGTGGTTCTGCCGTCGCCAGCGAAGTGATCCTGAACGCCAGCATGCGAGTTGCCGCGAAGAAGCCACTGATTGTTTCTATGGGCGATGTTGCTGCCAGCGGTGGTTACTATGTGGCCTGCGGAACCGATACGATTTTCGCAGAAGAGTCCACCGTCACTGGCTCAATCGGAGTTGTGGTTGGCAAGTTTGGCACGTCAGCCATGTGGGATAAACTGGGTGTCAGTTTCAGCCCCATTCAGTACGGAAAAAATGCGGCAATGCTTAGTACGGCCAGTATCTTTTCTGATTCTGAACGAGCTGCGATGAGAAGCTACATGGACGAAGTTTATGAAGTGTTTAAAGGCCATGTCACGAAGGCTCGCGGCGAGTTGCTAAAGAAGCCGATTGATGAATTGGCGGGAGGTCGTGTTTACACCGGCAAGCAGGCATTGGAATTAGGCCTCGTCGACAGGATTGGCGGACTTCATGATGCCATCAGTCTGGCTGCTACAAAGGCTGGTCTTCCCGAAGGTTATGATGTTCGAATTGTGCCACGACCAAAGAGCTTTATGGAAACATTAATGAGCGATCTTTCCGGGTCAAAGGATGACGGTAAACATCTCTCTCTGGGGCTGTCACCTGTCGGTATGAGCCCGATTCTTGACGCCGCATTGCCGTTGCTGCAAAACCTAGATCCAGCTCGAGTTACTGCGATCAAGCACGCGTTGCTGCAATTGGCTGTTCTGCAACACGAAAAAATGTCGCTCATGATGCCCGTATTTAGTTTCGCACCGTAGAGCGTCTGCCGCTCGGGTTATGAGCTCGGATTGCAAATCACAGGACTTTAGAAGCCGGTCATTAACGATCGGCTTTTTCTATTGACGCATTTTGCCATCATATTGCTGATCTTTGGCGGCATACAACTCAATTTTTAACATACATAGTCGACATCCCAACGATCTCGAAGTGACAGCGAATGAATCATCAGCCATTGCAAGACTCAGTCAGTCAGTCAGTCAGTGGCTGGCTGGCTGGCTGGCTGGCTGTAAGACACGGCATTTGAAAACTTAAACACCGCGCACTGGAACTGGATTTTTGCCGCATTCTGTACGGAATTTGGTACACTTGCAGGCCCCAGTTGACGCCCGAATTTTGGTTCAACGAATCTTCTCGCCGCCTCAGGATCTTCGACCGCCATGGATAACACGTTCACCGCTTCGCGTAGAAAGATGCTGCAAGCCGCTGGGGCCGGGTTTGGCTGGCTGGCAGCCAAAGGCGTGATGGCCGCCGAACAGGTCGCGTCTACCCCAGTCTCCGGTCAGCACTTTCCAGCGAAGGCCAAGCGAGTCATCTTTCTGTTTATGAATGGTGCTCCATCGCACGTAGACACGTTTGATCCCAAACCGGCTCTTGAGAAATTTGCAGGACAGCAGCCCAGCGGTGATCTGAAACGTCCGTCGAAGGGCAGTGGCTATATGCCATCGCCGTTTCGTTTTCGCGCACATGGCGAGAGCGGCGTTGTTATGAGCGAACTGCTGCCGAACCTAAGCAAAGTCGCCGACGATCTGTGCGTGATTCGTTCAATGCACACGAACGAACCAAACCATGAACCCGGTTTGCTGATCATGCATTCCGGCCATCCTCAACCTGTGCGACCGTGTCTTGGTTCCTGGACGTCATACGGTCTTGGCAGCGACAACGAAAACCTGCCGGCATTCGTCGCATTATCACCTGGTCGTCCCGTGGTCGGCCCGCAGTTATGGTCAAATGGTTTTCTTCCAGGCCAGCATCAGGGAACCGCTATCGACACCAGCGACCTTGCCGTCGACAAGCTGATCGCAAACATTCGGCATCCATCAATGAATCGCCAGCAACAGCGCGATCAGCTTGACCTGCTGCAGTTTCTGAATCGACGTCATGCGGATCAGCGGCAAAACGAAGACACTCTGGAAAGTCATATTCGCACTATGGAAATGGCGTTCCGCATGCAGACGGAAGCCGCTGAAGCCTTCGATGTTTCGAAAGAATCGAAACACACTCGCGATGCCTATGGTGATACTGTTTTCGGTCAAAGCTGCCTGCTGGCTCGACGCCTTGTCGAACGCGACGTTCGCTTCGTACAGGTTTACTATGTTGAAAAGGGCCAGAAGCAGCCCTGGGATACTCATAGCAACAACAACTCCAAACACCAAACTCTTTGTGCCGACAGTGACCGCGCTTCAGCTGCTTTGATCAACGATCTGAAACAGCGTGGTCTTCTGGAAGATACTCTTGTGGTCTGGGGCGGAGAATTCGGCCGCACGCCTTATGCTCAACTCGACAAAAGCGGCAATATGAAGAAAGCCGGGCGAGACCATCACAACACGGGCTTTTCCATGTTTATGGCCGGCGGCGGTATCAAGGGCGGCATGATGCACGGCAGCACCGATGAATTCGGCATGAACGCCGTCGACAACCGGGTTCATGTTCATGACCTTCACGCCACAATTCTGCATCAACTTGGCATCGATCACACAAAACTCACCTATCGCTATTCCGGACGAGATTTTCGATTAACTGACGTCCACGGCCAAATCATTAACGACATCATCTCATAGCCGGACGGGCGTTGGGATATGTTGGATTATGTTCGCTTGGCTGAGTGAGTTCGCAGGCCTCGCTCCAGATTCTGTTGTCGCCCCTTAAATCTCTCCGCACAGCGGCACGCTGGGATTTTCGTCGTTAAGCAGTTCGGCCAGCGTTGTGGATTGAAACGCTTTTTCCATTTCGAAAATGGCGTTGTCCATGCGACGATGCAACGAGCACAGTTTGACGCCGTGGCTTTTCAGGTCGAGCGGGCAAGTCGTAATTCGTTGAATGGGGTCAACGGCGTTAACGACATCCAGAATGGTCAGTTCCATCGCAGGCCGAGCCAACGCGACTCCACCACCAACGCCGCGCTGCATTGTCACAATTTCTTTAGCCCGCAGGCCCTGTAGTACCTTGGCAAGGTAGGCCGATGGAACTTTCGTGGCGACTGCAATGTCGCCTGTTTTTTGCGGATGCGGAGCGTGTTGAGCCAAATGGACAACCGCACGCAGTGCGTACTCGACTGTCTGAGAGAACATAAATGCTTCCAAATCTTAAACAGGACGTTGACATCCTGTTTTTAGTCAGGTACCTTGCCGAAACAGGATAAGTATATCCAGTTTAATCGGCGAGTCTAAAAACACATAGGAAATGACCCACAATGAAAGCGATTTCCCGAACCACTATTCTTACGACTCTCGCAGCCGGACTGGTTGCCGGAAGTTTTTTGACGTCTCAGGCTGACGAGGCCAAGCAAGCGAAAGATCCGGCCGTCGAACGTGCTCGCCGCGAAGTACGAATGTTAGACGACATCTACAAGACAACTATTGTGCTGATTACAACGCACTACGTCCATGATGACAAAGATCTTCCAGCGGGATCTGCTTTCAAGGCGTTGTTTGCAGCAGTGAAGGAAAAAGGCTGGCACGAAGTACGACTTCTGGACGCCACCGGCGATCCATATGAAGAAACGAACAAGCCCCAGGAAGGTTTTGAGAAGAAGGCCATCAAGCAGATTCTGGACGGTAAGGCCGTGTACGAAGAAGTCGTCACAGAAGGTGACAAGCGTTTCCTGAGATCCGCTACGGCGATTCCAGTCGTTATGGACAAGTGCATCATGTGTCACGAGAACTATCGCAACGTGCCAAAAGGCAAAGCCATCGGCGCACTGGGATACAAAGTGCCAATTCTGGATTAGTTCCCGAGGCTTGGAAACAAGCGTCCGCCGATTGGTCCGAATTCCATTCGGTTCATGCTTGGTATGACGTTCGTATAAGTTTGATACTTTAAATGCAGGTTCAGGCTTTCAGCCTATCCTGTTATTAGCTTTGTGGTGCTTGCGCCGCGTTGCTAATCTGGCGGTCGCCCTAAGTCTGACGACGTTTCTTCAAATGCTGATTGCCATAAAATCATGGTGCTTCGCGCTGTCATCCTGATCGGCCTATTGCCTACTGCTTGTTTTGGTCAACTTGACTTTGAGCGTGAACCGATCAACTACAGCGAAACGGAACCTGTTGACCGAGTTCATCAGTTATCGGAGGAAATAGCTGCGGGATCGGTGTCGTTGCAATGGGAACAGAAACATGGGTTTCTGAAATCGTTGTTGAAGGAACTTGATGTTTCCGAGGCTTCTCAGACGCTTGTCTTTTCCAAGACAAGTCTGCAGGTCAGCCAGATTTGGCCTCGACACCCGCGGGCTATCTACTTTAACGACGATGTCTATGTCGGTTGGGTTCAGCAGGGTGAGTTTATCGAAATCTCCGCTGCCGATCCGAAGCTGGGTGGCACATTTTATTCCCTGACGCAGCGTCGTTCTGATGCCCCCGCCCTGAATCGAGAGACATCGCGGTGCCTGCAATGCCACGCGTCGACTCATACTCGACGCATTCCGGGACACATGGTACGCAGTGTTTTTCCGGATCAATCGGGGCAGCCCGTTTACAGGCTGGGAACGCACATTACGGAACCGGCTTCTCCAATGACCGAACGGTTTGGCGGATGGTATGTCACGGGAACTCATGGAGACCAGCGTCACATGGGCAATGCCTGGTTAGCGGATCCTGACAAATCGGAAAAGCTGGATCTCGAACACGGCGCCAATGTGACCGATCTGTCAGAGTTTCTAAACACGTCGCCGTATCTGACTTCTCACAGTGACATTGTGGCGTTACTTGTTTTACAGCATCAGGTTCACGTGCACAACGTTTTGACGGCTGCTAACCATTCCGGTCATCTCACTGCGCGAGACGCGGTCATTATGGATCGTGCTTTGGAGCGAGACGAAAGTTACCAGTCCGATTCTACTCGACGCCGCTATCAATCAGCCGCAGATAAAGTAGTGAAGGCGCTGCTGTTTAGCGGTGAAATCGTTTTGACCAGCCCTATTCAGGGAACCAGCCATTTTGCTGAAGAGTTTGCGGCTCAGGGGCCGTTTGATGAACTCCGTCGCAGCCTGCGACAGTTTGATTTGGAGCGGCGACTCTTCCGCTATCCCTGTAGCTTTTTGATTTACTCAGACGCTTTCAACGCATTACCCGAAGGTGTGATGTCAGAGGTTCATCAGAAGCTGGCAAGCATTCTTGCGGGCAGTGATTCCAGTGACGAATTTGCTTATCTGTCGCCGGAAGATCGCGTTGCGATCAGCGAGATTCTGCAGCAGACTGGTGTGATTCTGCGTGTGCCTGAGTCGCCGTAAATTTGCGTGACTGTTAAACGCACAGCAGCCAACTTCAGCTGGCCGCTTGAGCAAGTACGTGGGATTTGCGTTGCGCATAAAGGAAGGAGTTCGCTTCTGCTGAAGCGGACTCCCTGATTTCCTTTGGCCGGTGCGATAACGCCGCTTAGAAGCATGTTCTGAGCCGCTGTTTCGCGGTTTTGTTTCAGCCGATTGCCATCGCCGGTTAGGGCAAGTTGGCTTATGTCAGGTAGTTGCCGACTTCCTGGAACTTGCTGTTTGCACTGCTACCGATGGTAGAAATGGCGGTCAAACAAACAACGATGATCAAAGCAAGCATTACAGCGTATTCAACTGCTGTTGGGCCGTCTTCAGAAACCAGGAACTTCTTGACACTGTTAGCAAATTTCAACATTTCAAATACCCCCAAAGGAAATCAATGATAGGTGGCAGTTGGGACCCCTCCGAACTGCCTAAATTTGGCTTCTCAAATAATCTTGCGACAGCCGATTACTGCGTTCACTCATTTGTGTGGCGAACACCAGAAAGTTAGGTCACAGTTTTTGTGTGGCAAATGTTTTCTGCCAGAAACCTGAAAAGCAGCGTTTTATCGATCTAGATTGCCTTCAGTCCCACCGACTGCCTGGCTTGGTGACATGTTTTCTGCGGGTCGCGCCGGCCTATCGTCTGCCTGATCAGCCTGTGGCAGATCTGATTGGCAGCGACGTTTTCAAACCCCGAGGCTGGGGAAAGCTACCATTGGGAAATCATGATGCAGCGGCGTCGCGAGTTTATTGGAATCATCAGCGTGTTACCGAGCTGCAAAGTCAGCTGGACAACGTGCCAGCCACGTATGTTTTCCAGTCCGCCCGAGTCTTATCGTGTTGGAGAACGCTGCACGACAGTTCCGTTGCATATCGTAGCGTTTCCATCTCGATCCAGATCGGCGAGCGCCGTTCCCATTCCGTCGATGTGCTCGCTAATCTTAAACACTTCCAGTATGCCTCTGAAAAACGGTCGAATCGGAAGGCTGACTTTGTTGCCCGTCGGAAATTGAACAACGCTGTTCTACCAGTCGCTCTACGTGACTCGGTAGGTTATTTGCGGAGGCTTGTAATGAACGCAAGGACTTCCTTCTGAATTGGCAGCACGCCGTTTGACATTAAGTCGTTATGGCCGATTCCTGGAAGGTTCACCCACTTCTTCGCAACGCCCGCTTCGGACGTGGCTGGCACTGCATCAAACAGTTTTTTTCCAAGTTTCTGCAGCACAAGTCGATCGCGATCTCCATGCATCATCATTACAGGACACGCCACATTTTTGATTCGCTGATCGGACGGATATCTGTCTACAAGCACAGCTCCGACCGGCAACCACGGATACAAACTTCCTCCGACATCCACCATTGACGAAAAGGTCGATGCGACAAACATTCCTGAAGGAACGCATTGTTCTGCGCATTGTTTCGACGCCAGGTAAACGGCCGCTGCTCCACCCAAAGAAGTTCCGGCGATAATGATTTCGTCAGGTTGGTAACTCAGCGTTTTTGTAGCGTAGTCCCATGCGGCATCGCAGTCCATTTCCAGACCGGATTCGGTCATCGTGCCTTCAGAATCGGCATAGCCGTGGTAGTCAATCGCCAGAATGTCGGCTCCGGCATTGGCAATCACGAGATACCAGGGAATTCGTCCAGCTCGATTGCCAGCGTTACCATGAAAATAGATGACCAGCGGACGTCCACCGGATTCGCTGCTGTTTTTTGCGGCAACGCGCTGCAGTAGCCAGCCTTTAATTGAAACACCGTCAGCACACTTAAGGTTGATATCTTTCGCTGCAGGATAGAGTTCTGTGACCTGACGGAATGCGGCTACCGAAAGCGGGCCGGTCTTCACCGGATGATAAAGTAGTTTTCGCTGGAAGAAGCCGAGCAAGATAATTACCAACGTGTAAATGATTAGCATGGACCGCAGGAATCGCTTCATGGATTTCACCGATCTTCGTTCTGCAGGTTTGGCTGAATCGAAATTTTCTGTTTCAGCCACGCCAAGTATGTCTTGCATGAGAACTTAGGTTTGTACGGCACCAGGAATTAGCGGTTTGATGCGTCGAGAAACGCAAAGTCAGTGGCCTGCTGTTTTAAGGGCCGCTGGAAATAGTAGCGTTTTTTTCATTTTTCGGCGGCGCGTTTTGCGGCCCGTGCGATCCATAAAGCGGGGTCTTCTTCAAAGGCAGCCTTGCAACCGCTGCAGCACACCCAATACGTTTTGCCCTGAAAGCTGACCTCCGTGGTGCCAAGTCCCTGCGAGATGATGCAGGTTTTGTCGCCGTAGTCGGTATCGCTGATTGCGAATGACGTGCCTTCTCGCTGAGTCGAAACGGTGTCGTATCGTTGAAACTTTGCCTGGCCGCGGCGTTTTGAAACTTCCAGCAGGTAGCGATTGTTTTCCTGCTGAGCAAATGCAACCTGCCAGTGTTCGCCACCAGCACCGGCAAGCGAATCTTCTGTCTGAGTCAGTTCCATGCGAAACACGCGATGAAGCTTGTCGTCGGGACCGACGATTTCATGCACCGGATCAGTGTAGTCGCCTTTATATTCACGAGTCACTTTTTCGCTGTCCGTGGCGGTCAGGATAAACTTCGATTCGTCGACGTTCCATGTCAGCCGAGCAGAAGTCATGAACGGGCTCTTATCTGATGAGACTTTCAGGGCCGGTTGTTTCGCATCTGTTTGCAGGTCCCAGATCCATTCGTGACTGTCGACGGCTTTAAAACCTTCATAGTCGCGACGTGTGGTGCCTCGCCATTGGCCGAGCATCACCTGCAAAGGCTTCAGCTTTTCCATGATTATTTTGAGCTTCTGTTCAGGCGGCATATTGGCCAATGCTGCCGTTGCTGTGGCTGAATCTGACCCGGCAGATGCGACTGTCGTCGACAACGGGGCAAAGTCCATGTCATCTGTTGCCGGCGTTGGTAAGCTTGCCTTTGTGTCGGTTGCTGCCTGCGTTGCAGACGTTTTCTGCGACGAAATGCCAGCGGCTGCGCTATTGGAGGACGCTGCTTTTGGGGCTGGAGCGTTTTCCGAACATCCGAGTCCGATGGTTAGCAGCAAAGCGAACGCGTACAGGCCGTTGAATTTCATAGTTGTTCCCGGAGAGATCGAGCGAAATTTGTTTGCGGTAGAAGACAAGCCGATCAGCGTTGATAGATCGGAAGATAGCCTTTTTCAAGTTGCAGAATGATGCAGTTAATGGCGGTGGTGTAGACTGCGCCGATTTGTCGATCAGACCAACCCCCGCCTGCATTCACTTCCTTCAGGATTTTGTCCTGTACTTCCTGAAGATACCTGTTCCAGCGATCTCCGCCCTGGCGGTAAATAACCTGAGCATAGTAGAAGTGCATGTAGTGCCAGTGTCCTGAACTTGACTTGATGGACTTGCCCGGCCAGATATGTTCGTCGCAGTAGGCTCGCATTTTCTTTGAAAGCTCGGTGTCGTATTCGCCGGCGTTAAACAGGGCTGCCAGAGCGGCTGCGGTAATTGGCGGACGTTCTCCACCGCCTTTGATGCTGTATTGAACTCCGCCTTTGGGAGTTGTGCAGTCGTCGATATATTTGATCGCTCGGTCAACAATTTCTTTGGAAACCGGAATGCCCGCGTTGCGGCAGGCACGCAGGCCCTGCACCTGAGTAATGCAGGTTGAACCTTCGTCGAAGTCGTTGCCTTCTTTGGCAGACACGTAGCCCCAGCCTCCGCGAGTTGTCTGGGCATCTGCGCAGAACTGAACAGCTCTGGTCAGCACATCGCGAATTTCTTCACGACGCTTGATGTCTTCTTCTTCGCCGTAAACCTGACTCAGAAACACCATCGAAAAGCCGTGACCATAGGTATAGTGACCGTCGCCTTTGTAACCAATCAAGCCATTCGGACGACTCATCACCAGCAGGTAGTCAACCGCTTTGCGAATCGGATCAGCAAACTCGCCGGTGGTTGTTGTCGAACCTTCTGCCAGCATCGCAGTGCCAACCAGCGCTGTCATGGCGACTCGATATTCGCCGCGTTCTGCTTCCCAGTAACCCTGACGCTTTTGCTGGCCTACCAGAAATTGCAGTGATTTTTGAACGACGTCGTCGACGTTTTCATCTGCCTTGGCAACAGTGTCAGTGATCGGGGCCAGTAAAAGCGTTAGCAGCGCGAAGACGATCTGCCGCCGTGATCCGATTTTCGTTTTCATCATGTGAACGTCCTTTCATCGGGCCAGCCGCAGGGCCTTGCGTCCTGTCTTCCGATTTGCAAAGTATAGAAAGCTGCGAGTCGGATGGCAGGGGTTTTGTCAACGAATTGCGTGGGCATACATGTAAATCTGTGGAATCCAGTATGGATCTCACAATGACCGTTTTCAGTGTGGCTGCCTAGTGAGCCAAAGGGGAAGCATTCAACAATAGAGTTGCAGCGCCAGTTTTGCAGGCTGCCGAATCCGGCCTCGCAACTTAATTGACGCTAAGTCTGGTGTGGATTTTGTCCGAAAGAGAGCCTTTTAGGGAGTAAGCGTTATTTTTTTCGTAGCCGAGGTAAGTACAGTCGGGAATTATTAGACTTTGCGTCTGGGTCAGAATGGGCTTCCGCAAAAGGTACACCGTCGGGCCGGCGAAAATTTCATAGGAAGAACCAACGATGCGTTGGAAAGGTCGTGAGCAGAGTTCAAACGATCGAAGATCGTCGAGGTATGTCCCCTAAAATGGCCATGGGTGGGGGTGGCGGACTGTTGATGATTCTTGTCGTATTAGCTTTGGGATTTCTGGGAGCGCCGCCGGCAGCCCAGCAAATTGCCGGCAATATTGTAAATCAGGTTCAGCAGCGGAATGCGGAATGCGGCTGCGGCTGCGGCTGCTTCCGGTGACGGTATTCACGACGATAGCCGAGAACTGATCAGCGTTGTTTTGCATGACACAGAAACGGTCTGGACCAAGCTGTTTGACGAACAGATTCAGGAAACCAGCTACAGAGCTCCCAAGCTGGTGATGTTTGACGGAACCACACAGACAGCCTGCGGAACGGGCTAGGCAGCGATGGGGCCGTTTTATTGTCCGGTTGATCAAATCGTGTACATCGATCCGACTTTCTTCGACGACCTTGCTCGCCGACATCAGGCACCCGGTGATTTTGCTCAGGCCTACGTGATTGCCCATGAAGTAGCTCATCACGTGCAGAAGCTGATTGGCTTCAGCGATGTCGCAAATCAGGCTCGAGCATCAGGCGACAAACTGGCAGCCAACAGAGCTTCCGTGCGACTTGAATTGCCGGCGGATTTTCTGGCTGGCGTTTGGGCACATTACGCACACAGGGAATTTGATATTCTGGAAGAAGGCGACATGGAAGAAGCCATCACGGCCGCAAACCAGATTGGTGACGACACGCTGCAGAAGCAGGCCAGCGGTTACATTCAGGCGGACCGATTTACGCACGGCACGTCGGTTCAGCGAGTTCGTTGGTTCAAACGAGGATTGTTGTCGGGCAATCTAAAAGATTGTGAGCAGCTGTTCAGCGTTAACTACGATAGCCTGTAGTTGTATTGCTGTCAGCAGGCTTGTTTAGCCTGTTTGCGATTGAGTTTACGAGCCGCAAATACAACAACCAATCAAATAAAGCTGCGATGAATATTTATTGCAGCTCTATTACTTTTGGCCATTTGTCTGCGAATTAATGTCTAGTCCGGCAGACATGATTATGCGGCTGTCGACTTGGCGTCCGTGTGTTTGACGCGAATAAAGCCACGTTGCCGGGACGCAAAAAGACAGTTGTCAGCGGCCTCCCGGCTATTCCTGTTGCACCTCCTAAACAGCAGCGTCTTCATGTTCGTCGACGTGATTGGCGGGTTGATTTCGGCGAGCTTCACCGAGTTCTCCAAGCTGGCGAGCTCGGGCTAGGCTGGTGTCCATCACCAATCGCAAATCGACCGACCAGGAACCGCTTTCCGGCACGACGAATTCCCAATGAGGAACGACGGCCACGCTTTGGTGCACAAGTTCGAAGCCTGATTCTGACTGGCTGATGGTTTCAATCGGGAACGCCCACAAGGTTGCGTCCAGAGAAGCTTCGAGGCTGACATCCAGGCCCTGCCATTCGTCGACAAGTCCGATACGTTCAACATTGTAAAGCTGCTGTACCGAATCCAGTGTGCCCAGTTGAATGCCCGTCGAATCGTAGTAATACCGATCTGACGCGCTGCCTGGCATTGTGGCGAAATTGAATTCCGTTCCGAAGTGGATCGTTTCTCCTGCCGGCAGGCCCAACAGCTGATACTGAATTAACAATTCGCTCGGCCGATCCTTTGAAATCACAATCGTCTTGCGAACTTCAACTACATGTTCCGAAACATCGCCGCGTGCTCGCATCTCCAGAGTGATCTCGGAATCGCCACGACGAATTGAAGCTTCGTATGTTGAACGGGCAAAATTGCCCACAACCCCGTTGCCCTTGTAGAAGTCTTCAAACGACAGGCCCGGCTGCATAAAATGGTCCACCAGACTTTTGCGAGACCATTGGTCATACGCGATTTTCTTATCCAGATCCGGCTGTTTGAATCTAACAAGATCGTGGATGCTGGCGACGTTGTCGTCAAGTTGCTCGCCGCGTTCTGCTGCTTCTCGCATGCGTTGGGCGTGAGCAAAAATCTTTTCGTGGTAGGCTTCCGGACGGCGGTTTAGAGTCGCCAGAAGATTGGCTTTGCACGTGCGCAAATCGAGTTCATACATGTGCCCGCCAGTGGCTGGCGAAAACATGGCTACCATGCGGTGATTGCTAAGCCGAACTTCCTGGCGTGCATCCAGATTCAGGTCGCCCACAAGAACATCGACCCAACGATCGGTTGTTCGCGTAATCTGTTCCAGTAGCCCGTCCGCTTCAATCAGATTTGCGTAAACTGCATTGCGAAGATGCGGCAGGTAAAGTCCTCCGAAAGCCCCGTGCCAGAAGCTGCAATTGCACTGGCTGCGGTACAGACAGCGGCGAGCATCTTCCAGTAATTCGGTTTGATCTGAATCCAGATCTGTGCGAGCGTCCACTTGAGCGATCCGAGCGCTGACCTCCATGCCCCGCGCGTACATTTCATTGCTTTCCGAATATTTCACTCGGAAGTTGCGCCAAAAGCCGCCGCTGGTAAACTGAATCAGTTTGTTCCAATCGGGATCGTCGTGTCGTTCCTGATGCGTCAGGCGATGCAGTTCTGCCTGCGATTCCGGAGGCAATGCCCATTCAGTCATTTCGCGATAACTGGCGTTTGGAATATAGAAGGTGCCCTGCGGCGGCACATGATTAAGCGTTTCTGACGGAGTCGTCACCTTCAGCCACGATTCGTTTTCTCGTAAAGCAATCAGAAAGCGTTCCAGCCAGCGATCTTCGTAGACATGTTTGTGAGTTTCCGGCCACGTGCCGAACTTCTCGCCGTCGTCACCGAATACAACCACGGCGTCGTCGTAGGTGTTGGCGATTTCTCGAAGGTATTCGATTGTTTCGTGAGGATCCTGAAACGGAATCAGATAACGCAGCTTTTCACTACCGGGAAACACAGACAGCAATCGACCTTCGTCTTCGGTGATGTAATAACCGAACAGTTCTTCCGGCTGCTTGCCTCCGGCGCGAAAATGGTGATCGTCCAGAATTGTGTATCGAATACCGGCCGCCGTAATGTCGCCGGCAAACGATGGTTCCCAGACTCGTTCGGGAACCCACATGCCACGAATGCTGGTTTGAAACAACGATTCGAGATGCTCGGTATACATGCGAATCTGACCGACGCGGTCTCGTCGCGGAATGTTCGACAGAATCGGTTCATAGAACGCGCCGCCCATGATTTCTACCTGGTTTTGCGCCACCAGGTTTCGAACGCGATCTATGTATTCCGGATGAGCCGTCTGAAGCCATTCAAGCAGGCTTCCCGACGTGTGCAGCGCAAAAGGAATATCGGGATATTCCTGCAACACGTTCAAAAACGGCAGATAGCTTTCCTGGTAGGATTGCTCGAAGACGCCATTAAAATTGCCAACTGGCTGATGATTGTGAAAAGCCAGAATAAGGCGGACATTCCCTGCCATGAAAACAAACTCCAAGTGCGACGCAAAAGCGGAACACAACCTACGATAACCAACAATTCGGGGATCAACTTCCGTACATCCCTACAACCTGCACGATCTCTGTGACACAGGATAGCAGAATTGGCAGAAAATACGGAAATCTCAACGCGCAACGCCTGCGCTCTAGACGTATCGATTAGCGAATCAACGCAGATCCAGTACGAGCGGTGCAACCCGGAAAGACACCGTCATGTCCGCTGAACTCGCATCTTGCGTAGAGTCACTTTCGGTGCCAGACGGCGGATACTTCCGGATGTCTCAAAACGCGACGTAAAAAGACAACGCAGTGTGCTCAGATTGCCGCATGCAGTCGCCGGAAAATAGCAGGCTACGACGAGCACAGATTTTGACCGATTTTTCTCAGCCCGGTTTGCTCGGTATCGCAATTTGTTGTCTTATTTCAGTGTGCCCGTCCGGCAGAGGCGTTCCAGATCTTCGAAGAATTCGGGATACGTTTTGCTGGTGCAGCCGGGGTTCAGAATGCGGATGCCTTCAGCTCGCAGGCCCAGCAGCGCGAAACTCATGGCCATGCGATGGTCGTCGTATGTTTCGATCTCGGCTGGTTTTGGAGTTCCCGGAAAAACAGTTAAGCCGTCTGCGAATTCTTCCGCCCTAATTCCAGCTCGACGCAGTTCCGTCACCACAGCCGCAATGCGATCTGTTTCTTTGTGACGCATGTGGCCAACGCTGCGAATGGTTGTTGGCGAATCGGCAAACACGGCCACCGTTGCCATTGTCTGAGCCGTGTCGCTGATTGCATTCATGTCGATGTCGATTCCGTGCAAAGGCCGACCCGTCAAAGTGACGCTGTTGGCCTTCCATTCGACAACGCAGCCCATTTGTTCCAGCGCCGACGCAAAGTGAACGTCGCCCTGTAAAGCATGCTGATTGAGCCCGTCGATCGTAACGGTTCCACCCGTGACTGCGGCGACTCCGAAGAAATAACTGGCGGCTGATGCGTCTGGTTCGATGTCGTACTGCCGTGATTTATACTGCTGCGGAGCGATTTTAAACGATGACAGATCCGGCGGACACTGCACGTTGACACCAAAGGCCTTCATCATTTCCAGAGTCATCGTGATGTAAGGCTTCGACACCAGTTCGCCATCGACGTTAAGCTCTATGTCCGATTGGGCGCACGGGGCCGACATCAGCAGACTGCTTAAAAACTGGCTGGAAATACTTGCCTTGATGTTAGCAGTGCCACCACGCAGTACGCCGGCCGTTCCGTCAACAACGACAGGCGGGCACCCTGTGCCAGCGTTTTCGCAACGCACGTTTGCTCCCAGGTCGTTCAGGCAATCAACCAGATCGCCGATTGGACGTTGTCGCATGCGATCAATGCCATCCAATCGATATCTACCACCGCCCAAACTGCACAGCGCTGTTAGAAATCGAATGCTGGTGCCACTGTTTTCCAGCCACAAATCGTCATGAATCGCAGCGACTTGCCCGCCGCAACCGGACACGATGCACGTTTGCTGCTGAAGGTTCTGTTGAACATCTATGCCAAGTTTGGTGAGACTTTGCAGCATCACCTGCGTGTCTTTGCTATCCAGAACGCCGTTTAGCTGAGTCGTTCCGTCGACGAGCGCTGCAATAATCAAAGCCCGATTGGTGATGCTTTTTGAACCCGGAGGTCTAACAGTTCCAGACACGGGGGCGGACACGGGAGTGATTTGTTTGAAGGTCATTATTAAATTCGAAAGCGATGCAATGCGGGAAGATCCAACGATACAAAATGGCCGGCCGCTCGACGGATGATCTAAGAAGCCCATCATGCCCGTGCTCAGAATACGTTTAACGTCTGGAAAACGTCAGCTGCCATTTCAGTCAACACAGTACAATCAGTATGCGGCTCGCTTCTAACGCCCGTCTCAGGACAAAGTTATCTGGAACGATCGGAATCCTGGGCAAAAAACCGCTTCGCTGCAAATGGTAGGCTGAAATGGCGGTGAATCTGTTGACCCGACGTGTTCAAAACACTCAGTCCGGCGGTTATGGAAGGTGTTTTTAACCTACAGACACCTTGATGTGTCAACGATCGATAAAAATGTACAGCATTTGCAGTTGATAAACTGCTAAACGGCATGCGCATTGGAATGTCAATCAACTACTTGGTTTATTCACATTACTGAAAAACCACGCAACATGAAGACTATGAAGTTCTCCTAAATTGCCAGACGTTAGTAGAATAGCTAAACTGAGGGCTATGCGAATTAACGGGGCTTCGTGAAGCCGACGTTGCTATTTAGGTCAGTTCACAAGTTTTAAAAATCTCTTGGGGGGATTCAGATGAGACGGTTTGTTTTGTCGTTAGCTGTTATTGCTGCGGCTGTAATGGGAATTAGTGAAGAAGCGGCTGCTGGGGGGCACGGCTTGTTTTCAGGCGGTTCATACGGATCTGCTGGAGCATCGTCTGGATCATTCGGCTCGGGTGGGTCATATGGCTCAATCGGAGCTAGCTATGGATCTTATGGTTCAAGCGGATCTTATGGATCAACCGGGTCGGCTGGTTCCTCAGGCGGATCTTCAGGCGGTTTGACTCGTCGAGAAAGCCGGTTGATCTATCGGGCGGAACGACATTCTGCGTCCAGCGGTTCAAGCGGAGCATCTTATGGCTCGACTGGTGCATCCAGCGGTTCCACTGGTGCTTCTTACGGATCATATGGATCCACTGGAACTTCATCTGGATCTTACGGTTCAACTGGCAATGTTCCTCACCGAGTTCTGCGTCGAGTTGATCGCCATTCAAGTTCAGGGTCCAGCGGTTCTGCCGGATCCTATGGTTCATCATCGCATGGCAGCTCTTCATACGGAAGTACGTCCTATGTGGCTCCGTCAGCCAGCTATGGCACATCATACTCAGCAAGTTCACTCAGCGTTCCTCGTCGAACGGCTCAGATACCTGTGTCTTCACGCCCAACATACACGACAAACGTTGCCCCTGTAAGCTATGCCGTACAGGCTCAGCCAACAGTTTCTTATGCGTACGTCGTCGTTCGGTTGCCGGACGACGCGGTTCTGTATTTGGGCGGAAACAAGACCACTACAACTGGCGGTCTTCGAAAGTTCAAAATTCCTGTTACCGACAGCAGTCGCAGCTATCCGTATGCGATTAAGGCTGAATTGGTTCGAGACGGACAGGTCTTTATTGCTTCCAGCACTGAAACTCTGGTTGCCGGCCAGACGGTTAGTGTCAAAGTCAATGACGTCGACGTTGCGGTTGCCGCACGCTAATCAAACTATTGGAATCGGTTACTGCTGTGTAAAGTGGATGAGCGAGCAGTACACCGCCGACCCGGTTTTTGATGGAATGAAGAAACTGGCCATTCCGTTGTCGCAACGGAATGGCTTTTTTACGCGCGGTGGCGGGGCATGATATTAAGGTAACTGTTGGTGTCCCGTTTCGTGACTGTCCACTCAGCGTTTAAAGCTGAATGCAGACTTACGACTGCGAGAATCGGTAAGGAACAGTTCCAAAATTGTTTTCCGTATACCCTGAATCGCCGCGGAGGCGTGGTCTTCGAGTCGGGTTAAGCGAGATTTGGGAATCTGTTTTAGCGGATGATCCTACGGAGTGGATTCTGCGTTGAGCAGTTCGGCTTCATCGGCGCTTAGCAGGTTGTCTTTGTTAAGGTCCAGTTGATCGAACAGAGCACGTGTGCCGAGGAATTCGCGAAACGAAACGTCTCGATCCTGATTTCGGTCCATGCGTTTGAACCATTCGGGGCCATTCAATCCTGCGACTCCCGGAAGAATTGCGTCGGCGGTCCGGTTGGCCATTCCCATTAAACTCATGGTGTCCATTCTTAACGAAGCTGCCTGGCCGAGGCCGATTTGCAGTGTGTATGCCGTGCCGAGTTCTGATTCTGTTAAGAACTGATCGCCATTGAGGTCGTATTCCAAAAGAGCTTCGAAACCTGTGCTGAGCTCTCGAGCGGATAAGCGGCGGTCGACGTTTCTATCGATCAGCTTGAACAGAGTCTTACCGTCCTGCTTCACGCTGACTTCGATTCGGCTTTGCGTCGCGATGGCATCTCGTTCAATGTAGGTCTTGATCTCATCGCGAAACAGCATGGCATCGCCGTTGATGTCGACTTCGGAAAAAGTTCCGTTGACCTGAATTTGAGCCATCTGTTGCTGCATTTCAGGAAATTCGTCTTCAGACAGATAGCCGTTCTTGTCGGCATCGTATGAAGACATTCGCTGCAGCAGAAAATTCACCATGAAGCCACGTGAGCTTTTGCTGCCGCCGCGAGATCGCAATTCGATGGGCATGTCATCAACGATCAGTTTTGCTCGGCCGCGTCGTAGAGGTTCGACTTTGCAGAAGGTTGCCGCCGCTTCAGAAATTTCGAACAGGACATCACTGGCATTGGCGGCATCGGCAAGCTGAATATCCATTTTTAGATGTACGGATGGCTGCTGCAAAAACTGCTGCAGTTCTGCCGCGTTGAATGTGTTGTTGTGGTCGGCGTCAAATTGCGTGAGTTGTTCGAGAGGTTGTCGCAGGGCGTTTAGTTTGACGTTTGTTCCGTCGCCATAGCGTGTCACAATCTGGTTGGCCGTGCGTTCTATTGAACTCTGGTCACCCAGCTGCACGAACGGAAGATTGGCAACATCGGGAACAACGGCCGCCTGTTGGTTACGTGGATCTCGGAACGGCATCAATTCTGTGGCACTAAAGGTCTGGTCATCGTCAAGATCACGAAATCTTAGCGAATAGCCTCCATTGGCCACTTCTTCTCGGGACACCTTGCCATCGCCGTTGGCATCGATCAAAGCCGCAAGACGAACGGCTTCTGACGCCTGGACGGCTCCGGCGATCAGATCGAAACTTCGACTGAGCTGCGACGCGAACCAGATGTTGAAGTCGTTGGTGGAAACGCTTTCGGCCGTTTTGTTGCGAGCTGATTTTTGCAGAGCGATTTTTGCAGAGCGTGCCTGAGTTTGCTGCAGCAGGCGTTCCGGGATCAAGGCAATTTCTTCGACAGTCAGCTGATCGTCACTGTTAAGGTCGACTCGTTTCGCAAGAAAGCCGGTCACCCAAGATCGATAGGGCTGGGTATCGACTGAGATCTTCATCTCGGCCAGCACGGGACCTCCGGGAGCCATTATGACCATGACCGTGCGTTCTATGGTTTCCGGTTGTGATGGTTTGGAGTCGTTTTGTTGTGCAACCACCGGCGGCGCGACAATCCCCGCGAACACCGTAAGGATGGTTGCGGATTTTACTATTATCTTTAACAGCGTCACGATTGATTTGCTGCCGACTGGTATCGCATTTTCGAGGCGTGATACGGGCAACGATTGCAACACCGATGCGCTGGGCCGTAGTGCAATTCGCCCCTGGCCAGGTGTGCAGACTTTCAAAAGTTGTCGCGGCATTCGAAAGCTATTGAGCCATGGCGAACTGAAAACTGGAAAGTTCATATCAGAAACCTTCTGATTTCATAACGGGAAAATCGTTAAATAGCTGAATCGTAAATCACGACGAGTCATAGGTGTTAATTTTCGACTTTTAGAACGAATTGCCGTCTGCAGTCTGGCGACGGATTTCTGCCTGGGAAATACGGATTTCAGTTTCAGGATCGCCGCAGTAAAGCCATCACTGACATGCGTTTGCTTCCAATACGCCTTCGGTTCGTCTGAACCTAATACTATCCCTAACTCTGTTTCAACGCATGCAAAGCCACCCCCGGGCACACCAAACTCGTGGAAAGGTAAACAGCGACGCGTGTTCTTTGCGATTTTCGTTAAAACTTTCTATTCTCTTAAGAACGTGACGCAGGTTTGTGCCGGAAACCACGTGTTTCTCACTACGCCAGAATTTCCGGACGTTTTATCAAACGTCTAAATTGGGTTCTGAGAGCTTTGGTTGGCCGGTTAAATTTTCCGTCACGCGTTTTGGTGTAGGTTTCGGAACACGTCCTGTCTTAGCTGCGAATCAGCGGCGAAAGTTCACTTGGTCAAAGATATGCAATTCTTCAGACCCATGACTTCGTTTCATTTGTCTGGAAAACTGGCAATCGCGTTGTTGTTGATTGTCGTTTCCAATTCCGCCACGGCAGACGAACCCTTTGAGCAATTCATTGAAGGGCTGCGTGAGCGAGCGTTCTTCGATACCGCATTGAGTCACCTGGATGACCTTTCGCGTCGTCCCGACCTTCCCCAAGAATTCGGCGACCTGCTGGACCTGGAGCGGGGTATTACTTACCGAGCTCTCGGTTCTGCGTCCCGCGTTCCCGAAGATCGTGATCAGGCACTGAGCCAGGCGGAATTATTTTTGAAGAAATTTGCGTCAGAGCATCAACAGAATGCTCGAGCCGCCTACGCGAACGCAGAACTTGGACAGCTGTTGTTCGATCGATCACGTTCGTTTATCTGGGATGCGGAATCGCCATCCAATCTTGATCGAAAAAAGGAACTGCAGGATCAGGCTCGAGCGATCATAGATCAGGCCAAAAATATCTATCAGGCGGCCTACGATCAGTACGACGTTCAGTACAAAGCGTTTCCAAAGTTTATCGACGAAAAAGAAGAGCCTGAAGAATATCAACGCCGCTTTGAAGCTCAGGTGAAATATCTGCGAGCTCGTTTTAACCTGATTCGGTGTACGTACGAACGTGGCCAAACGTTTGACAAAGGCACGAAAGAACGCAACGAGACGTTGATTCAGGCTTCGAAGGAATTCGAAGGTATTCATGCCGAATATCGCAAAAGTCCAATCGGACTGCAGGCCCGGTTGATGATGGGAAAGTGTTTTCAGGAACAGGATGACATCAATCGAGCGTTGGGCATTTACAACGAAATGCTTAGCTATCCATCGGACAATGCAACCGTTCGTCAGCTGGCATCCATCGCTTTGCAGTACCGCCTGATTTGTCTGAACAGCGAAACTAGAAACGATTTTCAACTTGTCATTCAGGAGGCCGATGGCTGGCTTTCGAACAGAGAAAATCGCGGGCAACAGTACGGCGAGACCGGTTTGGGCATTTTGTGGGAAAAGGCGATCGCAGAAGAAAAACTCGCTAAAGATCGAGCGTTGGAGGCTCCTCAAAAGGCGGCCATTCTGCGTCAGGCCCTCGCCGATGCTAAACAGGTTGCCAGATTTACCGGGCCTTACAAAGAACCGGCGGTTTCCATGAGTCGGCGACTGAACGCTGAACTTGGTGAGAAAGATGCGGAACCCCGGGACTTTGATACCGCCTTCGAACGCGCGAAGGGGATGGTCAGCCAGCTTAAGGATTTCAACGAAAATAAACGTAACGCAAAAACGCCGGAAGAACGTCAGGCAGCACAGCAGGCGATCGACGTTCAGCACAACGAAATTGGCCGACTGTTCGAACTGGCTTTGCAGCTTCGAGACGAAAACACGCCAGCCGCTGCGGTTGCTCAGGCAAGGTATCTGCTGAGCTTCGTTTATATGCGGCAGCGCAAAAGTTATGACGCGTTTATTTTGGCCAGATATTGTATGACACAGGACCGTGTGAACGATCCGGATAGTGCTCTGGGAGCGACCGAAATTGCCATCGAAGCGGCCGTTCAGGCCTACAACGATGCGGCCGGCCAGGATCAGACGTTTGAATTAGATCTATTAAAGGGAGCCTGCGAGCAAATCGTTTCGCAGTATCCACAGTCTGCCAAAGGTAACGAAGCTCGCATGAGACTGGGGCAGGTCTATCGCGACCTTGGCCAACCACTCAAAGCCGCCGAAACGTACCTGACAGTGCCTGCCGATTATTCTGAATACGCATCTGCTTTAATGAGTTCCGGACAGGCCTATTGGGTAGCCTGGGCGAATGCCGTTGGCGGAAAAAGCGATACAGGCGATGTGGCCGAAGTGGAGCCGGTAAAAACCGACGAGTTAAAAGCACAATCGGTGAAGTATCTACAGGATGGGCTCACAGCCGCTCGCGCAAAGATTGGCGATGCTGCACCAACTTCTGAAATGGCGGCCGCGGAAGTTTCGCTGGCGACAATTTTGAACCTTGACGGAAAGTTTGATCAAACAATCGCTCGACTCACGGCCAATGGCGACAAGTCTGTGATGAGCACCATTGACGTTCCGGTTGGTGAAGCTCGACCTGAAACGGGAATTCAGAGTGCACCGTTCGCCGGTCAGACTTATCGTCTGCTGCTGCGAGCTTATGTGGGTACTCAAAACATCGACGAGGCTTTGGTGGCGATGAACAAACTGGAAGCTGTCGGCGGTCAGGACATCACTGGCGTTTACACGCAGCTTGGCAAAGAACTGCAGGAAGAATTGGAACGGCTGAAAGAATCCGGCGAAACGGAACGGCTCGTTCAGGTGCGGACGTCGTTTGAACAGTTCCTCGAAAAGGTTTACGCGAAACGCGATAAGACAGACTACAACTCGTTGCTGTGGATTGGCGAAACTTATTTTGGTCTTGGCCAGGGCGTCAAAGAAGAAGTGGCCGCTGCTTCGGATTATTACCAGAAGGCGACGCAGGCCTATCAGGAAATTCTTGACAGCAATCTGGCCGACGATGGCAGCGCGTTAGCCATCAAGCTGCGACTGGTTCGCTGCAAACGGGCTCAGCGTGCTTACGAAGAAGCCATCACGCTGGCTCAGTCAATTCTCGCAGAAAATGAAGTGTCCCTGGATGTGCAGGTTGAAGCTGCTCACTCCCTGGCGGATTGGGGTTCTGAAACCAGTGGGGCGGCGGACAGGCTTCTGATATCAATTGACGGCCTGGACGACGCGAACGGCAAAAAGACAATCTGGGGTTGGGCCGGAATTACGCGACGTCTTCTGATGCGTCAATCCACACCCGAATGGGATTCGCTGAAGGATCGTTTTCTGGAAGCTCGCTTCGAACTGACCAATAGTCGTCTTAGATATGCTCGCACAGGCGCCGGGGATGGCGCCGATCAATTGCAAAAAGCGATTGCGGAAGTCACTGTGTTTGCTCAGGTGTTCAACGACATTGATGACACGTGGTTTACCAAATTTGATCAGCTCTATCAGGACATTCAGGCCGAACAGGGCCAGAGTCCGGTGGCTTTGCAACGTCCTGAGAAGATTGAGATTCCCGCTGAAGAACTGACCGGGTCGGCACCGGTCGTCGAAGAAAAGAAGCCGGAAGAAACCGCCGTTGTGGTTGGCTCCGTTGAGCCGGAGAGCCCGAACGTGATCATGATTGCCTTGGCTATCGCGTTGGCTGCCGGAGGCGGTTTTGGGTTCTACAAATTGATGAGCAAACCAGCTAAACGACGTAAAACAACGTTCGCTCCACCCAGTGGTTCATTTACTCCGCCAATCGGCGACGGACCTGCTGTTCCCGCTGCTGGCGGTATGCCCGACTTCTCCGGAATTGCGGCGACGACTCCAGCAAAACCTGGAGCTGCATTAGCATCACCGCCCGTTCGCAAAAAAACTGCGTCCGCCGGGCCCGGTACTGCCGCTCGTCCGGTTGCCGGAAATGCGACGTCCGATGCGGGCGCTGCGCCTGTGAAGAAAAAACGAGTGCTGACTCCGGAAGAAGCTGTTCGCTATAAAGCGGCCAAAGCCGCGAAGGCCCGAGCAGAAGCCGCCGCAGCAGCAGGAGTTGCGGCGCCACCCAACGCAGGTACGCTACGTCCGCGACCTGCATCAGGCGATCCGGCTGCACAGCCAATGAAAGTTGTGAAGCGAGTTTCGGGTGAAGCTGTTTCGCCTTCTGATGCCGGTGATGCGGCTCAGCCCGTTCAGAAAAAGAAAGTAGTCAAGAAGCGCCCACCTCAACCCCCTTCCGAATAATCGCGTGTATTTAACTGGTGCCATCCCTTGTGTAGTCTCTGCCATCCGGGATTACAGAGCATTAGGTTAAAGGCTTTGCCGGCACTTTTTTTTGAATCAATATGTGGATCCAAATCACAGAATTTGAAACACAGGACCATTTGCAATGACACTGTTCTTCCGTCCAATCTTTCAATCAGCTTTTGCCATAACGCTGTGCCTTTCAGCCGGTGCGGCCAGTAGCTTTGCCGTGGATCTCGTTGCTCGACGCAGCGACAACGTCGCGCTGCGTGGCGAGATCACTAAAATGGATAACACCAATGTTGTGATCAAGCGGACCAACGGTCAGGAAGAAATCGTGTCTGTGGCGGACCTGAAGTCTGTGCAGTTTGAAGGTGAACCAGGCACGCTGAATCAGGCTCGCAGTAACGAACGCAGTGGAGCTCTGGATGCTGCGTTGACTAAGTTAATGGACATTCAGAAAAACTTCGACAGCTCCAGCGGGCCGGCAAAGACTGAACTTGCATTCCTGATTGCTCGGGTGACAGGAAAGCAGGCCTTGACGGATCCGGCGAAAGTTGCAGTGGCCATTGAAGCACTTGAAAAGTTTCGTACGGCGAACCGAGCGAACTTTCGATACCTGGAAGCAACACTGCTGCAGGCTTCGATTCACGCTGCCAACAATCAGGCGGCAGAAGGAAAGGCATTGCTGACAGAAGTGCAGGCTTCTCCTGTGAAGGGCTTTCAGCTGCAGGCCGGCGTTGAGCTCGGTCGACTTCTGCTGACCGGTGGCGATCCGTCCGGCGCATTGCAGGCCTTCAATGATGTTGCTTCTAAGACTTCCGGCGATCCCACGGCTTTGGCCGCTTTGTACGAAGCCATGTTAGGTCGAGCACTCTGCCAAAAACAACAGGGGCAGCTGGACGAAGCTATTGCTACACTGAATGAAGTGATTTCCAAGGCATCGGAAAGCGAAACGGGGACGCTGGCTGAAGCGTGGGTTCGCAAAGGCGACTGCTATCGTCAGAAAAATAAGATCAAAGAAGCCCTGATGGCTTATCTGCATGTTGACGTTCTATATCCGGGCGAACCAGCTCAGCACGCGGAAGCGTTATCACGATTATCCCAGTTATGGGGGCCCAGCGGCCACGAAGACCGTGCAGTTGAAGCGGCAACGCGGCTGACGGAACGATATCCCAACAGTCAATGGGCGAAGCAAACAGCTAGCGGTGGTTAGCCCAACCTGACTCGCCAACAAGAAATGTTCCCTCAGTTGTCGGTAGACCGGGTAAATTAGATGACGCGGCGAACTTGACCAGCTACATTCCCTCACGTCCTTAATTGACGCTCTCAGCAGTCTCATACGGCGAACAACTCAGTTATTCGGAGAAAGTTTTAGATATGCTTAGCCTTTCAGAACGAGTCTCAAGGCACCGGTCCCTCCGCAGTTGGGGCGTGTTGCTGTTAACCATCACAGTTGCACTTGCCTCAATTCCTTTGGCCGGCATGACGTCTTCTGTCCTTGCACAGGAAGACGGCGCGGTCGCAGATCCAGCTCCAGTTGATGCTGGCGGTGCAGCTGACGTGGCTCCCGTCAAAAGTCGTAACTTTCTGACGTGGATGATCGACGCTCTGGGTTGGTTCTGGTTGCTGGTCTTTGCGGCTCTTTCGTTTGTGATGGTGGCGTTAATCATGATGAACCTGCTGCAGGTTCGACGCGACGTGCTGTTGCCAAATGAGTTTGTTGAAGAATTCGAACAGAAGTTGAACGGCAAGGATTTCCAGGGAGCCTACGAAATAGCTCGCAACGACGATTCGTTTGTTGCTCGAGTTCTCGCGGCCGGAATGGGCCGACTTAGCCGAGGCTATCCGGAAGCTGTCGAAGGCATGCAGGAAGCCGGCGAGGACGAAAATATGGCACTTGAACATCGTCTTAGCTATCTGGCTTTGATCGGCAGCGTTGCTCCGATGCTCGGACTGATGGGAACCGTTCAGGGCATGATTAATTCGTTCGAAAAGATCGCGTCATCAGCGGTGTCTCCCAAGCCCAGCGAACTGGCCGAAGGTATTTCGACAGCCCTGTTCACCACGTTGATTGGTCTGGGGATTGCCATTCCGGCGATGATTTTCTACAGCATTCTAAAGAACCGAATCCAGCGACTCGTGCTTGAAATCGGCATGGTGAGCGAAGGATTGATGAGCCGATTTGCAGCGGTTGGCAAAGGTGCCACCAAGCCAACAGGTACTTAAGACTACTGCTGGTCTCTTCAATGGAGTAGACGCTCATGAAAATCAAATCATCAGGTAGTGGACCGCCCGATGTCGACATGACACCCATGATCGACATCGTGTTCCAGCTGATTGCCTTTTTTATGGTGATCACAAACTTTGAACAGCAGCAGGCTGACGAACGCGTCACGCTTCCTCGTGACCAACTGGCGAAACCGCCGGAAGTGAAACGGGAAAACTCGTTGACGATTAACTTCGGCTACGAAAAAAACAAGCTGGGCGAAGTGATTGATCCTAACCCCTATGTCTTTTTCGGCGACGAAAAACTGACGGTCGAACAGAGTGCTTTGAAACTTCGAACCGAGTCTCAGTTTTACAAGACCATCGGAACAGATCTGAAGGACGTTACGGTGGAAATTCGAGCTGATGCCGGAGTGCCTTCCGGGTTGGTTCAAAAGCTGATCCAATTGTGTCAGGAAGAAGGCATTGGGTTTCAACGATTCGCGCTGAAGGCGACTCAGAACAGATAATCGGCCTTCCGGGAAAACAGGTTTCGAGACATGAAGATTCGAACACGCAATCAAGCTGGCGACAAAATTGAAACGCAAATGGCGCCGATGATCGACGTTGTGTTTCAGTTGTTGATTTTCTTCATGCTGACGCTGAAGATTATCGAACCGGAAGGTGATTTTGACATCAATATGCCGCTGGGTGCTCCCCAGACTTCATCCGTTACCGATGCCGACCTTCCGCCGTTTAAAGTGCGTTTGCAGGCTGATCCGGACAACCGCGAACTGGCTCTGCTAACTTATAACGGCCAGCCGTTGGGTAACGGAGCCAACGCCTTTCTGCGTCTGAATTCAGAAATTCTGAAGTCTGTCAACGCGTTAAGGGCCGCTGGTCCTGGCAACCTTGATAAGCAGGAAGTCGAAATCGATCCGGACTATGGTCTGCAGTACAAGAACATCATCTCCGCCATCAGCGCCTGTTCGGGAAAAATGGTTGATGGCAAAATGGTGCGATACATCAGCCGCATTAAGTTTGCTCCGATCCGCGAAAAAGAATAGTTCCGGTCGGCCCGTAATCAGCAAAAGCACGAAGAACGCAACCTGTTTACGTTCCTCGTGCTTTTTTCGTTGAGGGATAACAGACGTTCTGTAAGTTCACGGCGCGACGTCGGCTGTTTGTTTCGCAACAACCATCGTTGATTCATGTTGCCGTCGATTGTTTGCATAATCTTTGTTTTGAGCATGGTGCTGCAACGAATGCAGACTGCAAAATTCCCTGGTTAGTTCAATTAGGTGCTTCTGTTTGGATAAACTGGAAGCATTCTTCGAATCGACTCACCTGAGGATTCTCACATGCTCCGTTTTTTTCTGGCCGTCACGCTGTTTATCGGGTGTTCTTTTGCGAATGCCGACGATGCCAATCGACTGACGCATTTGGACGACTGTAATCCGTGGTATCCGGATCACAACTTCCCCAGCCTGATTACTCCTCAGTGGGTTGGCGAAGCGGGCGTTGAATGCGTTGTGGTGCTGGCCATCGACGACATGCGAGACTCGGCGAAGTACGAACATTATCTGCGGCCAATTCTGGACCGGCTTAAGCAGATTGATGGGCGTGCTCCGGTCAGCATCATGACGTGCGACGTGAAGCCGGATGATCCTCAACTGCAAAGCTGGCTGGAAGAAGGACTCAGTATCGAATGCCACACGGTCGATCATCCGTGTCCGCTGTTGCAGGGCGGGGACTTCGATAAAGCTAAGTCCACTTACGATCGCTGCATTGATCTGCTGAATATGATCCCCGGCAACAAGCCCGTTGCCTTCCGGACTCCATGCTGCGATTCGCTGAACACCGTCAGCCCTCGGTTCTATTCAGAGATCTTTCCACGGACCACGCCGGAAGGAAACGATCTGCAGATTGATTCTTCTGTGATGAATTTTTACACGTCCGACGACGAATCGAATCCTCGCGAACTGGTGCTGGACGAAAACGGCAACGAACGCTTCTGGAAGTACAAGGTGAAGAACCTGAAGCAAGGCGAAACGGTTCACAACAACTTCGTGAATTACATCAAAAACTATCCATATCCATACGTCATCAACAACACGTGCTGGCAGTTTCCGTGTGTGGCACCGAGCGACTGGTCAGCTCAGCATTTGCACGGCATCAACAACCAGCAAACTGTGGACGATTGGAAAGCGGCCCTCGACATCACTGTCCACAAGCAGGGCGTCTTCAATCTAATCTTCCACCCTCACGGTTGGATCACTGCACAACAAATCAACGAACTCATCGACCACGCGGTTACTAAACACGGCCGCAAAGTTAAGTTTTTGACGTTCCGAGAAGCAGCCGCTCGGTTGAATAAGACATTCGGTGAAAGGCCGTTGAGGTCAGCGGATGCCAGTGTCTTAGCTGAAGCAAGTCACGCTGAGTTTCGCCAGAATCACTTTGGTTCAACGGACCAAAGATCGGCACCGGCGGAAGTGACTTCTCTGATCGAATCTGGAATGTCAAGTTTGGCGCTGCGGCGCGACGACGGATCTCACAATGGCGTTTTCGTTCGCGATGATCATCTGTGCTGCATGAACGAAGATACAGCTGATCAACCAGACCTGATACGCCGGGTATCCTTCGACCAATTGCGAGCTGAGTTTCGGCGACATGAAGCGCGCGACGCGTTGCCTTCGGTTCCCATCGGCGCGGCGGTTATTGACATTACTCCGGACTATCCAGTTCGGCTGACCGGTTACGGTAACCGACTGGCCGAATCCGAAGGCGCCGCGGCGAAGATTCATGCGCGAGCATTGGCCATTGGTGGGCATTCTGGACAGCCAGTCGCATCTGCGAGCGATGGGCGTAAGCCGATCGGTCCAACATCTATTACCAGTACCGAAACCGTTTCACTGTCCCATCATGGCCTTGCGCAGGCCATTATGGTGACCGTCGACAACTGTGGCGTGCCGGCGTCGGTAACTGAGGCAGTTTTTGCGAAGGTTGCGGCGAAGCACAACATTCCGCGAGAACGCTTTGCCATCAGTTCTACTCATACGCATTCCGGGCCATGGCTGCGAGACTTCGCGCCGAATATTTTCGCCGACATTCCCGCCGACCATGCGGTACATTTGCAGCAGTATGAATTAAGTCTGATTGAGAAACTGGTTGAAGTGGTGGATCAAGCCATCGCAGTTTGCCGCCCGGGACATTTGTCGTTGGGGTATGGTGAACTTGGGTTTGCAATGAACCGGCGAACCATCGCCAACGGTCAATGGACGGGTTTTGGTGAAGTAGGTGAAGGTCCGACAGATAAGCGATTTCCGCTACTGGCCGCCTATGATACTGAGGGCAAACTTATCGCGGTGCTGGCCAACTATGCGTGTCATGCAACAACCGAAACCGGTTCGTTTAATCAGATCAGCGGCGACTGGCCGGGGTTTGCCGCCGAGATGATTGAAGCGGATCTGCGTGAAGCCGGAAACGACAACGTGGTCGCTCTGATTGCCATCGGTTGCGGAGGTGACGCAAATCCGTCGCCTCGAGGCACTCACGAACAAGCGAAACAGCATGGGCGTTCCGTCGCGGATGAGGTGAAACGATTATTAGCCAAAAGCGGGCGGGATTCCGCCGGCACCTCGGCAGGGAATGAGAAGCCGAGTGGGCTGCAACGCATCAATTCAGAAATTGTTTGCGATCTTGCTCGTGTTGATCTGCCACTGGGGCCGGTGCCATCGCGAGACGAACTTGAACGTGCCGCGGAAGATACCGGGGTTGAAGGTTCGCGAGCTCGGTACTTTTTGAAGATGCTGGATGATGGTGAACCGGTGCCAGCCACCGTGCCCGATTACCCCGTGCAGACGTGGTGTTTCGGCGACGACCTGGCGATGGTGTTTCTGGGCGGTGAAGTGGTTGTCGATTATTCCATCCGCATGAACGAAATGTTCGATGGCGATCGCCTGTGGATTAACGCTTACAGCAACGATGTGCCCTGCTACATCGCGTCAAAACGCATTCTGCGAGAAGGAGGTTACGAAGCGGATTCGTCCATGCGTTACTATCGCCAGCCAACTCGCCTGGCACCGGAAGCGGAAGACATTATCTGCGACGCGGTGCAGAAACTGCTGCCGCATCACTTCTATTCAAAGGAACTGCAGGCAAGCTTTCCTGCTCCGAAATCACCGGAACAATCGCTGGCGGCTATCACGGTTCGGCCCGGCCTGAAGGTGGAACTGGTCGCCGCCGAACCGCAGATTCACGACCCCGTCGCCTTTGACTGGGACGTAAATGGCCGCCTCTGGGTCGTCGAAATGGGCGGCTATCCCGCCGGTGCCGGGATGACCGGCCGGCAGGTGGCACGGGGCGTTGGGGAGACACCGACATCGAATCTTCCGAGTTCGGGGGATGAGCGGGCGAAAGGCCCGGACGTGGCGCAGGGTGGATATGGCCGCGTGCAGGTGCTGGAAGATACCGATGGAGACGGGCGGTATGACAAGGCGACGACGTTTATGGATGGTCTGAGTTTTCCTACCGGATTGCATCCTTGGCGGAACGGTTGGCTGATCACTTGTGCTCCGGACATTATTTACGCGGAAGACACTGATGGCGATTTTGTGGCTGACAAACGCACCGTTCTTTACACCGGCTTCGCGGAAGGTAACCAGCAGCATCGAGTCAACGGCTTGCGCTGGGGACTCGAAGGTTGGTTGTACCTTGGCAATGGTGACAGCGGAGGAGACATTTCAGTCCTGAACAATGCTCTAAGTATGAAATCTGAAGCATCTGAAAGCCGCATTAATATTCGCGGTCGTGACCTTCGCATTCAGCCGGACACCGGCGGCATCGAAACGGTTAGCGGGCAGACTCAGTTCGGTCGAGAACGCGACGATTTTGGTAACTGGTTTGGTAACAATAATTCCAATCCCATCTGGCATTATGTTCTGGAAGACAGTTACCTGCGCCGGAACGCTCATGCAACAGACGTAGCCACTCGTGCTGAAATCGCAGAAGTTTCCGGGGCTGCTCCCGTTTTTCCTACCAGTATAACGCTGGCTCGGTTTAACGACTTTCATGCAGCGAATCGATTTACGTCCGCCTGCAGTACTTCCATTTATCGAGATACATTGCTGGGCAAACAGTTCTACGGAAACGCCTTCACCTGTGAACCCGTTCATAACCTGGTGTCTCGGCTGATACTGGAACGCGATGGCGTTACCTTCAAGGCTCATCGAGCGGCCGACGAAACAGATTCAGAGTTCTTCGCTAGTAGCGATAACTGGACTCGCCCGGTGATGGTACGCACTGGTCCTGACGGAGCACTTTATGTCGCTGATATGTACCGCCAGGTCATTGAGCATCCTCAATGGATTCCAGCTGAATACCAACGCAAAATGAATTTGTATGCAGGCAACACAATGGGCCGCATCTATCGAGTTGTCCCGGTGCGCACCGATGAGCGAGAGCTTGGTAAATCGGCTAACGTGGGTAAGTCGAACAACCGAGAAGGTGGCCCGGAAGAGGCGAGAAACACTACGTCTTCTGCATGTTGTGGTTTAGGCTCTGAGGGGCGGCAACTGTTTTCTGATGTGAGTCGCGTTGGTGAAGCTGTTGCGGCCGTTGATGTGTCGGTGAACTCTGACAAACGGACTTGGTTTGGTGAACAGTGGGACAAGATTCAGGTCGAAGGTCTTGTCGGACGACTGGCCAGCCCCAATGGGTGGTGGCGAGATACGGTTCAGCGGTTGTTGCTGCACGCTAATAAAGACGAAGTTGCCGTTAATCGCATCATTGAATTAGCGCTGAGTAATAAGGATCCGGCGGTTAGAATTCAGGCATTGTGGACGTTATCGCAGGTCGGTGAAGACAGGCCGCACAATGCGTCGCTGTTCACGAAGGTCTTAAGCGATCCATATGCAGAAGTTCGGCGAACAGCCGTTCAGTTGCTGGAAGACTGGCTGCAAAATCCGGTGAATGCGCCTTCTGAACAAATGCGACACCTGGTTAATGATTCGTCCCCGGTGGTTCGTCGCCAGTTGGCTTTGTCGTTGGGGGCTTCACCGCATATCGAGGCCGCTAAACTGCTGGCGAAGCTGTTGCAGAACAACGCAGATTCTTCTCAGATTGTGGGTGCCGTGATGACTTCACTCACCCCCGACAATGTCAGCACCGTATTGAAGCAGCTGGCCGAAACCGGCGATGCTTCCAATACACAGATCTGGCAACTGGTTGGTCAGGCTTCCTCGATGAAACAGCTACAGGCCGTTGCGGATGCTTCGGTGTTATTGCTCAAGAGTCTCAGCGTTGACGCTTCGTCGACTAACTGGATTGCGGCAGCAAATGCAATGCCGGCAGTTATTCGGGGGTCAGGCACAATTAAAGACAATGCGGAAGTTCAGCAGGTTTTGGCTGCCGCTCGCGGTGCGGCCGCTTCTATCGCATTGAACGCTGAACAACCGGTCGGTCGTCGAACGGCGTCGCTGCAGTTTCTGAGTTCTGTTGGAGGCGTTAATGACGATTCGCTGCAGTTGCTGTTAGGGCTGTTTCAGCCTCTGGTGCCTTCGGAAGTTCAGCAGGCGGCAATTCCCGTCGTCGTTCGCTCACGCACGTCCATTGAGGCTCTGATTTCTGACTGGCGATCTATCACTCCGTCCGTCCGCAACGGCATCGTCAGTTCGCTGCTGCAGAATCCCGACAGCACTCAACAACTACTGGTGTCCGTTGCTGCGGGCGAACTGATGCCAGCCGATATTGCCGCCACGGCTCGCGATCAACTGTTGAATAGTAGAACTGACTCAGTGCGGTTTGCGGCTGCAAAGCTGTTTGGCGAATCAACACCCACGGCTCGCAGCAGTGTGGTTGAAACGATGAAGTCTGAATTGACGGGACTTAAAACTGATGCTGCGGCTGGCAGAGCTGTCTTTGAAAAACGATGCTCAGTGTGCCATCGATTGCAGGATATCGGTAAGCAGATCGGCGCAGATCTGGCGGCGTTGAAAGATCGATCCACCGATGCCTTGTTGACGGCGATTCTTGATCCGAACAAAGCTGTCGAAGCGAAGTTTCTTAGCTATACCGCGGTGACAAATGATGGGCGCAGCTTTAATGGAATGTTGCTGAACGAAACGGGAAACAGCCTGACTCTGCTGGGAACGGATGGCAAAGAACAGGTTGTAGGACGCAGCGATCTGGATGAACTTGTTTGTAGCAATCGGTCTTTGATGCCGGAAGGACTCGAAAAAGATATGTCTGCTCAGGATCTGACAAATGTGATTTCCTTCGTGCAGTCATCAGGAATTGCCTGGAAGCGGTTTGATGGGAACTTACCGCTGACGATCTCCAGCAACACAGATGGTACGCTGACGCTACCCGCTACTGCGGCTGAAATTTACGGGCCGAGCATTATCTTTGAACAGAAGTACGGGAACCTGGGCTGGTGGAATTCGCCCGACGATTATGTGGTGTGGACGATTGACGTGCCGAAGTCGGGCCATTGGACTGTAGAGTTTGATTATGCCTGCGACAACAGCACAGCGGGCAATGTTATTAAGCTGTCCACAGGAACACGTCTGCTGACGGCTCGAGTTCCGGGCACAGGAACGTGGGACGACTACAAAACGTGGTCAGCGGGGAAGATTGATCTGGGGCGAGGCCGACGTCAGCTGATTATTACGGCTCCGGAAAAACCGTCGTCGGCATTGATTGATTTGCGAAGCATACGCCTTATTCCGCCAGAATGAATTGGTTTCCGGCTTAGCGTGGCTGGCACGAATGGCGTTGTCCACGGGTATTTTGCGTTTTTGCGACCGTGAATTGCCGCGACCGCGCAGCGTTGAAGAACGCGATCCGTCGCGTTCATAAATTTTAAGTTTTTTTACGCATGCAGACATGACGTCGATGGCG
>JBDNFN010000294.1:0-23072 GCA_041689795.1 Fuerstiella sp.
GATCAAACCCCTTATTCGAAGTCTTCATGATCTTTGATTCGGGGTCAGTCAAGTTACGTTGGTCCTTGGGTTTGGGAACGGCGTCTTCCGGGTTCGTGCGATGATCACGGCCTTCGGCTTCCATAGCGTCAACGTAGTCCTGAGCCTTCTGGCGAGCCGCTTCTTCGAGAGCCGCTTTCGCTTCCTGAATCTTTGCCAGCCGAGGTTCACGGCGTTTCAGTTCGTTCGGACATCCGCACGATTCAGGAATTGCTGGGCCGCAAGGATTTCAGCACCACGATGATTTGCACTCACGTATCCGGCATCGGAGCGACTGGTGTTCAACAGACTCCAGCGCACTACGTCCTCGCCCGTCGTGGCGCATCGGCCAGTTTTGTGGCGGTAAGGATGGCTTCGATCATGCCAGCAGCGTCTGCAGGTGTGGCGTGGCTCCATGCTCGATCGAATGCAGTGCCGTGAGTTGGGCTAGTGCGGACGATCGGCAGACCCAGCGTAATGTTCACGGCTGCATCGAAGCCGATGAGTTTTACGGGGATGTGTCCCTGATCGTGATACATGGCGATCACGCCGTCGAATTCTCCGGCGACAGCTCGACGGATGAGCGTGTCGACTGGCAACGGGCCAGTGACTGAAGTTCTTGAATTACTGAAACGTTGCACGGCCGGTGAAATAAGACGCGATTCTTCATCGCCGAACAGACCGTCTTCGCCGCCATGTGGATTCAGAGCACAGACGGCGATCGATTTTCTGACGCAGCCGATCTGGTTCAGAAAGTTGTGCATCAGTGCGATCTTTGCGGCGATGCCATCTGATGTCAGCAAACCGGGAACACTGGCAATGGATGTGTGCAGCGTTACGTGAGCGATACTTAGTCCGTGTTGAGCGGGCCAGTCAGTGTCGGCAGATGTGCGCACGAGTTGTCGCAGGGTAGAGATTCGCGATTCGGGTAGGTGCAGCATCATGGCGAAATCGGAAACGCCGCATTGATCGGCGAGAATTTCTGTGTGCCCGGGAAAGTGATGCCCGGCGGCGTGCAAAGCTGCTTTATTAAGTGGAGCGGTTGCAATGGCATCGACGGCACCTGCCCGAGCGAGCTGGATTGCAGATGTAAGGTATTGAAAGGCTGCGTCGCCGGCCGCGGCACTGACTTTTCGCGGCGGTGCAGTTGTGGCGTCGTCTGTGGCGTCGTCTGTGGCAGGATTGAAACAGAAGACCGGCGTCTGTGAAGACGTCAGGGATAAAGCGGCGGTAAGATTGCTGCGGAAAGCTGGCGTGTGGGGCAGCCGATCAATGGGAGCAGGAACAATGGTCAACTGTTGAGTTGCGTCACACAAGTCGATCGCCCGCTGCAACACCTTAGGGTGGCAGATTACGAGCGGGTGGCACGCTGACCGAACAGCGGCGTTTAGTACAGCCTTGACCAAAACTTCCGGCCCGATACCGGCGACATCTCCGGCGGTAAGAGCGATGATAGGGCGATTCGACATTTGGGTCCTGCGTTTGAAGATTTGACGGGGCGTGTGACATTTTAGAGGCCAGCGACTGGTGTAAGGGTTCTGGAACTCGGGACAACCCGTGGATTGGTTAAGAAACTTGCGGCGAGTTTGCTGTGGAATTGGATTCGGCAATGTAGCGAATTGGCGGAAAACCCCAAGAATTTCCCTGTCAGTGAAAGTTGGAACGTTGTTCCTTGCCTGACTTTATGCTTCTGGGAATAGTGTTCGTCAAGGTCTTGAAATTCTTGACCCGGCCTGAAAGGCGGGTAGAATTGCTCGACTCCGAAAGTCAGGCCTGAGGCCTTTCCCGGGGTCGCCCGAAACGGTTGAGAGCCTGCGAATGATCGCTGGTGTTCTCCCGAGTTGAACAAATTACGGAAGTGGCAACAGGCCGCCGGAGAAATTAGTGTCCGTTGGATTTGGGGGAGACTTCAAAGAGCAGGTACGAGCCGCCACAAACATAGTGGATGTGGTGTCTGAAACCGTAGCTCTGACCCCGATTCGCAACGGCATTGATTATGTCGGTCTGTGTCCGTTTCATGAAGATAAAAACCCATCGTTCCATGTTTATCCGGATCGGCAAACTTACCGGTGCTGGGTGTGTGACGTTGGTGGCGACTGTTTCCGATGGTTGATGGAAATTGAAAAGGTGACATTTCCGGAAGCTCTGGAATTGTTGGCTCGCCGGGCGAATATTGAGATTCCGGAACGGACGAAATCTGAGTTCGCCAAGAAGGTCGACAACAACAAGGTCAGTCAGTATGAGATTGTTGAGTGGGCTATTAAGTTAATGGAGCAGTCTTTGCAGTCGTCACCGACTGAGGGGCTTGTCAGACAATATGTTGGTCAACGCAGCCTGAGCGAGGAAACGGTTCGGAAGTTTCGCATTGGATATCATCCTGAAAACTGGAGCTGGTTGCTGGATAAGGCGCGGGGACAGTTTTCAGAAAAGCAACTTCTAAGTGTGGGACTGGTTGGAGAACGAGACAACGGACGGGGCTATTTCGATAATCTTGTCGGTCGTTTGGTCTTTCCTATTATTGACGAACGAGGCCGAGCGGTTGCATTTGGTGGACGAGTGTTGCCTGGAAGCAACATCGAAAGTCCGGCAAAATATTGGAATAGTCCGGAAAGTAACATTTTTCTGAAACGTCGAACTCTTTATGCGTTCGATCAGGCTCGGGACGCAATTAGAACCGGCAAAGAAGCAATTGTTGTTGAAGGATACATGGACTGCATCGCCTGCCATCAGGCGGGTGTCACCAATGTGGTGGCGACACTGGGAACAGCTTTAACTGAGGATCATGTAAAGTTTCTCAAACGTTTTGCTGACCGTGTCGTTTTGTTGTTTGATGGCGACAAGGCGGGTATTGCGGCGGCGGAACGTTCCATCGAACGGTTTCTGGCAGAAGATCTTGATCTGCGAGTATTGACGCTCAGTGAAGGTGAAGACCCGGCCGACTATCTTGGAAAACACGACAGACAACAATTTCAGGAGTTGATTAGGTCAGCACCTGAAGCGTGGGAATACAAGTTGCATTCTGTTTCTGAACGCTACGGGATTGATTCCGTCAGTGGTCGGCAACAGGTAATGAATCAAATGATGGATTTTCTGGCTGCGGCTCCCGGGCTGCAGGGGACTTTTCGAGAGGACTTGATTTTAAGGAATGTTTGTCAGCGGATTCAGGCCGACGAGTCTTCAGCCCGCAGACAACTTCAGGAAGTTCGACGACAAAAGACATCAGGGCGTTTTAATCGTCCGGATGAACGGTTTGAGCCGGTTAAAATAAAGAAGGCGTTTAAGGCCTGTGATCTGGCTGAACGAGAACTTTTGGAAATCATTCTTAGCCAACCGGATACGGCGGACTACATTCGGTATCAGATTGGTCCGGGTGATTTTGATAACGATCAACACAGACGACTTTTGGAACTCTGTTTTGATTTGGTCGCGGAAGAAGGAATCCTTCCCGAGCCTCAACACGTGATAGCGGCGGCGGAATCAGATTCAGTAATGCTGAGTTTGGTGAATGCTTTGCTGGACGCGGCGAGGGAGAAAGGAATCTCAAACCTTATGAACGAGCTGCCGCTTGATTATGAGGACGGTGACGGAGCTTTTGTTCCGCCACATTTGGAGCGGGTGTTACGCCCGCTGATTCTTCGGCGTGCCAAAAACCAAATAATGTTGTCGAAACAACGAATGGCTCAGACTCAAACGTCAACGAGCGAACTCCACAGCGACACAATGGAAGCACTTCGGCGAATAGAGAAATCACGGAAAAATGAAATGGGGAATCCATCGTCAACCAAATAATTGGTAAACCGAAATGAAGCATGGCTGGCTTGTTTCACAACGTTTATCAGGGACGGAAGACGGTTTTTACGATTTCCTCTTAAAATCAAAAATGTCGCCGAGGAGCTTACGGACATGCATCGTCTAGATGAATCACTTTCACAATTAATGTCCACAGGTCTGAAGCAGGGCTTCCTGTACTTCTCGCAGGTTCACACTTACCTGCCAAACGAGGCCGAAGATCCTCGCAAACTGGACTATCTGATCATGGTTCTGGAAGAACTTGGTCTGGAACTGCTGACTGACCCGAAGGTCTACGACGACACGATCGAAAGCCTGACGGACCGCAAACGCCGTCGTCCGGAAATCCGACTCGAGGAAGATACTTCTCGCGGTACGGAAGATCCGATTCGCATGTACCTGACGCAGATGGGTGAAATTCCGCTCCTGACTCGCGAAGAAGAAATATTTCTGGCCAAGCAGATCGAAGTTACGCGTCGTCGATTCCGTCGAGCGTTGCTAAGCACTGACTTTGCCATGAACTACGCCTTCGAAACGCTGTCTCAGGTTAGTCGCAGCGAATTGCCGTTTGACCGCACGATCAAAGTGTCGATGACGGAAAGTCTTGAAAAAAATCAGATCATCGGACGTATGCCATACAACCTGGTGACGGTGGCTTCGCTTCGAGAACGCGACCTGACAGACTTTGCAATGGCGCGGAGCCTGGGCCTCGATTCCAAGAAGGGCCTGGAAATTCGACGGACCATCGACCAGCGTCGACGTCGCAGTGTGACAATGCTGGAAGAACTGAGTTTGCGTACTCAACGCCTTCAGCCGTGCATGAAACGATTGGAGCAGATTTCTGCTCGTATGCTGGATCTGCAGGATCAGATTGAAAACCTGCGAGACCTTGCATCCGCTGAAGACGAACGTCGCAGCATGCAGAAGGAGCTTCACAACCTGATTGACTTGACGCTGGAAACTCCGGATTCGCTGGCTGCGAAGATGGAATCACTCCAGAAGCGATACGAAGAATACGAACAGGCCATGCGTGACCTGTCAGGCGGTAACCTGCGACTGGTTGTGTCGATTGCGAAAAAATATCGCAACCGTGGTCTAACATTCCTCGACCTGATTCAGGAAGGGAATACCGGCCTGATGCGAGCGGTCGACAAGTATGAATACCGACGCGGATATAAGTTTTCGACTTATGCCACGTGGTGGATTCGTCAGGCAATTACTCGAGCGATTGCTGACCAGGCTCGCACGATCCGTATCCCGGTGCACATGATCGAAACCATGTCCAAGCTGCGAGCTGCCGCTCGTGATCTGCTTCAGGAAATGGGTCGAGAACCATCGATCGAAGAAATGGCCGAACGAGCCGATGTGCCGGTCGATGAAGCTCGTCGCGTGATGCGAATCAGCCGACAGCCAATCAGCCTAGACAAACCGCTGGGTGAAGGCGAAGACAACAGCTTTGGCGAATTTGTTGAAGACAAAAGCAACGACAGTCCGGTCAGCAATGCCGCTTCGGAAATGTTGAAGGACAAAATTGATTCGGTTCTTAAAACTCTAACCTATCGTGAACGCGAAATTATCAAGCTGCGATACGGTCTGGGTGATGGCTACACCTACACGCTGGAAGAAGTCGGACGAATCTTCAAGGTGACTCGGGAACGCGTTCGCCAGATTGAAGCGAAAGCTGTTCGCAAACTCCAGCATCCTGTTCGCAGCCGACAACTGCAGGGATTTCTGGAAGGCATCAGCGCCATTGCGGCTGGTCACTAAATCGACATTGTGAATTGAAAACATGAGAGCCCGGCGTGATATTCACGGCGGGCTTTTTCTTTGACGAAGTGGTTTTTGACCATGAACGACAATACATTTCATGCGCCGAAAACTGACACCGTCCTGTCAGAACCGTTGCGGCTTATGTGCTGGTCGACGGTAAGATTCATTCTGCTGGTCGGAGCTCTAGGCTGCATGATGGGGGCCAGCGCCGGCACATTGGTCGGCTGGTTGGCACCGGAATACTATCAGCAGATGTTTAACAATCACAGGAATCCGGATTTTGAGCCTTTGAGTTTTGGAATGGCGATCGGCTGCATGCAGGGACTGAGGGGTGGCGTGGCATTGGGGCTTGGACGGGCGGTGATTCAGGCGTGGCTGGATGATCGACGGGCGACCATGATCTATCAGGCAAATCACAGATAAGGTCTCGTTCGCCAGGTGATTTCTCGTTGGCTTTTGGATTTGCTGCGGAATTGCTGACCGAGCCTGCTTGGCGCGTTGGCATTTCTGCGAGCGTTTTTAAAATAAGGGAAGCCGATTCAACGATCATGGCACGACGTTTCATGCAGTCTGAAAATTCCGGCGGACAGTGTGCAGCAAATGGTTGTGTTGTGCGCACGTCGCTGGTTCATGTGATAGCATCTGCGGCACAGGAATTCGGTCTTTACCATGACAAGTCGCTTGAAGGGCGGATCGTGTTGATTCGGCAACGTATCGCCAGTTTTTTTTACGCGGGACGGGGCGTAGCCACGTTGCTAAAAACGCAGCCGAATGCATTGATTCACGCAGTCGCCAGCATGGGCGTTGTGGCTGCGGGTTTTGTGTTAGACGTAACGAATACCGAGTGGTGCCTGCTGTCGCTTTCAATGGGGCTGGTCTGGGCGGCCGAAGCTTTGAATACCTCCATTGAGTTTGTCGTGGATCTGGCAAGTCCTCAGCACCACAGCCTGGCGGGTAAAGCTAAAGACGTCGCCGCCGGTGGTGTCTTGCTGGCAGCGATCGCAGCGGCCGTTGTGGGCGTGATTGTGTTCTGGCCTTACGTTAAGCAGCTGCTGTTTTCGATGCCTGCTGCTGTCTGAAAGAAAATCTATCGGGCGTTAGATTTGTATGAGGGCGCTCCTGAAATTGCCAATTCACAAGCACGCGGCGCAAGCAATTGAGTCCTGCCATTGCGATACTCACTCAATCACTCAATCACTCAATCACTCAATCACGCGTTGTGTTTGTATTAAAAAGTTCGCCAGATCGGTTTTCGGACGCTACTAATAAACCCTTTGCAGAGTGCTGCGGAAATGCTGCAGCTATCGCACGGAAACGAAGTTCGACATCCTCTGAATCACGGACTGGCTTTGTTCGTAGGGAGTGGTCGTCAGAAAAACGGCATAGTTGTCAGCCATCGGGTCGATCCACATCAGGGTTCCGGTCGCTCCCCAGTGTCCCACGGTCTTAGCCGACACGAAGTCACCAAACGACGCATGATGGGCGGACCATTGACGACGCCAGCCGAATCCCCATGGTCTCAGGCTGCCCACATAGCCGGGTTCCCTGGTCACTGCTTCCAGTTGATTGTTGAAGCTCGCCTGAATAACTGCCGTGGAAAGAACTCGGCGGCCGGTTTCGCTGACGCCATCAGAAAGCAGCATTCGCGCGAATTTGCCAAGATCCGCTGACGATGAAATCATGCCGCCCCATGGAGCTCCCAGCATTCTCCAGTAGCGACTGTTCCAGCCCCAGTTTTCTGCATCGGGTTGCCAGATCGGCAGCAGACACGGCATTAACGTCGGCACAACTTCGTCGGCTTGGCCGTCCGTCAGGCCCAGCCAAGTATTTGTCATGTTAAGCGGGCCAAAGAATTCCTGTTGCAGGTATTCACCGGCCGACAGCGACGTGATCTGCTCAATCATCGCGCCGAGAATTAGGAAGCCGAGGCTGGAATAACGGCAGTCGCTACCTGTAATAAATTCCAGTTCTGCCGACGCTGCGTGTTGCTGAAATTCCCCCAGCGAAGCATGAGCCGCCCGCAGTTCTTTGTTGTTCGGCAGCATGTCCGGAAAGCCGGACGTATGAGTCAGCAGATGCCGCACGGTGATGCGACGATGGACGGCCTTTGAAAATTCCGGCAGTACAGCACCCATGCGTTCAGACAGGCTAATTCTGCCTTCTGCGGCCAGCTTCAGCACGCCCATTGCGACCAGTGGCTTTGTGATGGAAGCCACCAGATACCGTCTGTCAGCCTGAACTGTACCTGCGGCATTCGTCTGATCTGTCGAATCTGTCGTCGCCGAATACTGGGTTGCTTGAAAGTGTTGACTTGTGCCGCATTCGATATCAGCAAACTGCAATTCTCCTGCGCGTGCGATGTGTTGAAGTTGCAGATTTTGAACTTGATTAACGTTGGACATTGATTTCGAGCCGCTGGCAGAACGTTGAGTAAAGTTTAATCATCCCCACACGAAGGATGGACTACATAAAGCAGTCGCGCAGGTGGGGCATTGTTTTTGGCATTCGATTTTCTGAGCGAACGGCATCCCGTGTTTTCTGGCCAATGCCCTGCTGAGTGTAAACGGCGTCGTCGGTGCTGACAGATTCGTTCCAGTGATTCTGAAAAATATCGACGATCTCTTTCTTGCGAGACAGGGCGGCCGGTACTGCGTGATAGCGAATCAGTGTGGGCTCTTTGATATCAAACATGCGCCCAATCACATTAGGCATCCATTTTGCCATTGGTTGCCGAGTTACGTGATTCACAAAAAACGGCACGATGTATCGAGGACATTGAAACGGAGATGTCAGTTCGTAGAAACTGTGAGCAAACACATTGTTTTCGCCTTCGCTGGCATTCTGCCGATAAAACCTGATGTAGCCGCTCGCACGTTCTGTCCAGTTAAGCTTTTGAGCACCGCTAAGCTGTTCCGTGTCGACGAGTGTTCGCAATACGGATTCCGCCATTGACGAGCCCAGAGTCAGCGACGTCCACGAATCCGCCATGGTTTTAACAGAAGGAACAAGCCCTTTCTCGATCCCTTTTTTCTCAATGCGCAATTCAACGGCCGTTATTGTATCGCCCATATACGGAGTGCGTATTTTCCATAGTTCACGCGCCCTACTTCGATTAGCAGCATTGATCAGCATATCGCGATTGATCGCGTCTGTTGATCAATGCAGTTCTTCGGGATCTGCTTCCGACAAGGCTGCATGAACATGCCCAACGCCCTTTTCCACGGCGCCGTCATCGGTGACTCCCCCAATTGTGCGGTGTTTCCTGCAGAAGCGATGATAGTCGTCCAGTCCTCAAGCAAAATCGGGAGCGATGCAGACAACATCCCAGTTGTTGGCCAGTTTTCCGGCTGTTCGGGGTCCAGGCAAATCGATCTTCCTCAAAACTGATGGACGGTCATCGATGTCGCCACCGTTGTCAAATCCACCAGTACGTTAATTTTTTCGGCATCCCAATCTTCACCCAGTAAGCCGCGGGTGCCAATCAAACATCGCGTGATGCCGTCCTGAAACAGCTGCGTTACCATTTGAATGTAAACTCTTGAACACCCGTCTGCGCCGGAACCTCGAACAACATAAAATGTGCGTTCGTCAAACAGTTCCAGCTGTACGTCAAACTTGTTCTGCAGCAGCCAGTGTTCGGCGGCCGAGCGAAACAGATCGGCAAGGTTGTGGTCAATCAGAATGGTGCTGCCTGTCGGCAAAACCGGATCCAGAGTATTCGTGACAGGATGAGCAATTAGTTCGCGAAACGCGGCAACGGCACCCCCGCTTCTTCGTTAAGAATGTGGGACACGTCGGTCGACACAGCGGACGCTTTTTCGGAGTCAGTGATTACGACGGCTTGCAGATGATCATCCATGTTCTCCAGTTCGCATTCCAGAATCGGAATCAGGGCCTTCACCTTGTTATGAGTGTAACCCAGAATTCGAGTCACGGGCGAAACGCATCCCTGCGAGCCCGTTTCTGTAATCTGGGTGCCCAGCAACCGAAGTCGATCAACGGCCTGATCGCAAAGGCGAATGTCATCGACATGAGCGCTGCGGCGCAGCCATTGTCTGACCATAACGATCAAGAACTGTCTCCAGAACATCGGGCGGTAGATCGGCAACCGTTTGCGATCTTCGCAGCAGCAGACGTTCGAAGACCGCGCCAACGGCCGGAACACTTTTGGGTAGGCAACTCCACTGGCATTCAGAAACACTCGAGCGGCTTCAGCAAAGTCTGCGTCGCGTCGTTCGAATTCCTTCCACGAATTACACTTCGCTGCGGGAAGTTCCAGCCGGTCCAGTGTTTGAAAAAGCCAGTCGTGCAAAGGTGGGACAGCATTTGTTTTTGCATCGCCTCAAGGCTGACACAACGCATTCAGCAGTTTTCTGAAGTACGCTACGAATGCCATTTCTTCGTTTGTTGGTCGAGAAACCAGACAAGATCCTGATACGGAGCCAGCAATCCATCGCGTACCACGGCTAGCACCGGTACTTCGTAATCGATTGGTCCAAAGTCGTCGTCGTAGCGCAAAATGTCGTCCGGCTTCTGGCCGTCCCGGTCCGGCGGCGTGGAGGTGAGTCCCACAACGATCGGGTTATCAAGCACTTCATTTGCTGCTGCCAGAATTCGGCCCCAATGTCTCATCAAATGGTGGCACTCATCCAGAATAATGAGTCCGACGCCTGCGTCCTTATCGTCGCACCAGTGTTTCCATGGACGAACTGTGCAGCATGTCGAGTGCTCGACCGTCAAACGCCAGCTGTTCGCGGGCTAGTTTTCTCCATCCGGCCAGTCGGGTATTGAAGTACGCTGGATTTCGCTGTTTAAGATCGTTGATCCATCTATTGGAGGCTTCGGGGGAATGTGCATGTTCCGAATTGATGAGTCGGTCCACCCCAAGCGCAGTGGCCGCCAGATCGGTGTCGTTGCAGCCGCGAGTTGGTAAAGTGACACTTTGGTACGTCAGGGAAGTCAGCAGAGCAATCGAATCGGACGAAGTGCTAACCAGTTGCCATTCGTCGCGCGACTAGTCCACAACACCAGGCAGATTACTTGTCCGCGGGAGCAACAAGCTGGTTCGCGCAGCCCATTGAGCCTGAATGGCGGAATTCGGCGAAAATACCAGCGCTGACGTGCGGACGTGTTCGGCCCACAGGTTTAATGACAACCCAGTCTTTCTCGATCCCGGTGGAGCGACGATGATGTGGAGTCGCCTCTGACCGGCCTGCAGTTTCTGCCGTGCAATTTCAGCAACGTCCGGTTGCGAAGGGCGAAGCTGTCCCTGAAACTTCAGATTGGGAAAAGTGCGTGTTTCCATGGTGATGGCGAATAGCGAAAGCCGGCGATTGAGGCGATAGGTTAGTGGTGCAAACAACACAGTCAGAAATCGCCGTTCGGTCTGAAATCGTGGTGTTCACGGCAACCGGCCCGGACAACGATCGGAACGCTTGAACGCCACAACGCTGACATTTTCAGCTTCGGCGTTCCGGCCGAAGCATGACGCGTTACAAACATGATCATACGGGCGATGAAAGTACGTACAGACTGTAAACCGCTGGCAAAACAGCGTACACTGAACGAAAAATTGCCCGATTTAGGCCACATGTGAACTGTGGTGCGAATACAGTATTCTGTTGATCCTGTTATGGCTGTTCTCAAACAAATCTCTGGCAGTGGCGTTGTGCCAGAACACTTTGTTGGCACCGAAACCACAACAATTGGCAGGCTTAAAGATTGCGACGTCACAATTGAGTCGCCCGCCGTTAGCCGGCGCCATTTTCAGATTGTCTGTGACGACAGCCACTATTTCATTGAGGACCTGAACAGTCGGAACGGCACACTGCTGAACGACAAGATTCTGCGTGCCAAAACGCTGTTGTGCGATGGTGACAGAATTGAGATTTCATCACTTCACTTTCTGTTTCTGACACGAGACTCACTGTCCGAATTATCCGGCAGTTGGGGTGTTGGAGCCGACGTGATTCGGGTTTCAAAAACGTTGAACAGCGGCGATGATTCCGTCAGAAGGCAGCATGTCGAATACGGCGATGTGATTTCTGCGAATGAACTGGGCACGGATCCTTTTCAGAATAGTCAGGTTTTGGCGCGTATTACGGTTAGTGACAGTGGTGCCGCATGGCCGGTCGTGAACAGTCCGACTGAAAAACTGAACTACACTTTGCGACTGCTGTCTTCGCTGCGGAAGACAAACCGAACTGAAGACGTGATCGGTCGTTGTCTGCAATCGTTGTTTGACACATTTCCGTCTGCCGAACGAATTTCTCTGGTCCTGCGTGATGAAAGCGGAAATGGAGTCCGGGTTATCGCAGCGGTGTCGCGACCTCCCGGGCAGGTTGTTGAGATCTGTTTGCCGGTTGTACGTTCAACAATGCAGACATGTGACGCGGTGCTGTTTCTGGATCATTCAAAAAAAACATCAAGCCTCATTCCCGAACTGGAAGCCCCTTCCATCCGGTTCATTATGGCTGCTCCCTTAACCAGACTTCTGGGAAGAAGTTTTGGCGTTATCCAAATCGACACAGATAATAACAAGCAGCCGCTAACCAACGAAGATCTTGAACTGCTGGTGATTCTGATGCACGTTATGTCGTCTGCTGTCGAGCAGTCACAGGAAGTTGAAGAACGAATTTCCAAAACTATGACTGAACATGGTTCCGCTGGTCTCGCCCAACTCCGGTCGTTGACGGAGGCGAAATCTCCGCCAACGGTTTCAGGCTATCGATTTTCCCGCCATCGTGTTGGACCTCGACGCAATGCCGGCGACTTCATTGACTATCTAACACTGCCGGATGGAAGAACGGCGTGTCTGTTTGTCGACCTGACGCAGCGCAATGCCAATGCCAATGCCACAAATGTTGTCGCTGTCGTCTTTAGGTTGCTAGCCGAAGCCGTCTGCACTGCGGACTCAGCGGAGGCAGCTATGACAGTCACCCACGAGTGGCTACAGTATCGCAAGGCTGATGTCGCACAGAATATTTCCGTGGCTTTGATGATTCTCGATCCCCGAAATTCTTCAGTAGAAGTATGTATAGCCGGTAGTTTTTCGCTGTTTCGGGTTCGCCGGAAAGTTGTTTCACAAATTGACTGCAGCGACAAAGTCGGCCCACCGCTGTTACATACTGAGGCAACCGGAGAATCGCCTGGGAAAAAAAACCAGGAAGACGTTAGCCCGGTCGTGAATCCAAACGAGTGCGTTTCCGAGCAATTGGAAGGTTACGGGCAAATTACAGTTAACCTGATAGAAGATGATCGTTTGATGGTCTTCACTGACGGTTTGCTTAAGCTAGAGTCGCCGGAAGGAATGCTTATGAACGCAGATCGGCTGACTGAACTGGCAACTGAATCATCATCGGGCTCCGAACACTTCTTTGAGGCACGCCTCAAGGAACGAATTGTTCAACAGAGTGGTGACATGGCTGTGCAGAATTCCATTGCGTTTGCAACAATTCAGAAAACCTCAACCGCCGGCGAACGCAACTTGGCAACCACTATTACTACAGCACGTGAACAGTTCAACGACGGCAGAACGGAAGCGGAAATCGAAATAGAATGAGTGACGAATTGATTTCTGCCGAACAGATTCTCGGTGACGGCGGCAGCATTGCCAAACGACTGAAGTCCTACGAATCTCGCCCCGAACAGATGGCTCTGGCAAACGCGGTGGAAGCTGCAATTGCCAACAGACAACATCTGGTTGCTGAAGCGGGCACGGGCGTGGGTAAAAGCTTCGCCTACCTAGTGCCAGCCATACTTGCTGCGCGACAACGACGCAGCAAAGACGACAAGTGCAAACGCATCATCGTTTCCACACATACGATCAGCTTGCAGGAGCAGTTGATCCGAACAGACATTCCGTTTTTACAAGCCGTGTTGCCTGTGGAATTTTCAGCGGTTCTTGTCAAAGGCCGCAGTAACTACATTAGCCTGCGTCGCGCCGGAAAGGCAATTCAGCGAGCATCTCAGAAGATGCTGTTCGAAGCGGACGGTCAGAGACAGTTAGCTCAGATTTCGCAGTGGGCTCAGCAGACAACTGATGGAAGTCGTTCAGATCTGCCGTTTCAACCAATCTCACAGGTTTGGGATGAAGTTGCCAGTGATCACGGTGATTGCATGGGAAAAAAATGTCCTAACTATGATGAATGCTTTTACTACAAAGCTCGACGACGTGTGTGGAATGCTGACCTGTTGGTGGTGAACCACGCGTTGTTTTTTTCCGATCTTGCTTTGCGCCGCGACGGCGCCAGCATCCTACCGGACTACGACTGCGTCATCTTTGACGAAGCTCACACGGTGGAAGCGGTTGCGGCCGATCATCTGGGAATCCGCCTTTCTGAAGGTCAAATTGATTATCAGCTGAACAAGCTTTACAACGATCGTTCGCAACGCGGCATGCTGCTGATTCATAAGCTCGAACGTTCTCAGAAGCAGGTGATGACGATCCGACATCTCTGTCGCGATTTCTTTGTGGACGTGGACGATTGGGTCAGACGATTTGGTCGTAGCAACGGGCGACTGGATGCTCCGATTGACATTGCCAATAACGTCAGTCCTGCTCTGTATGATCTGTCCAGCCAGATTGAAATTTACGCAGACGGTTTATCCAGCGACAGCGACAAGGTCGAACTGAAGTCTGCTGCCAGCCGTTGCCAGATACTGGCCGAAAGTCTGTCTAACTGGTGCCAGCAATCCAACGAAGGCTACGTGTTCTGGCTTGAACGTTCGGGGTCTCAACAATCGAGAATCAGCCTGCTGAGTGCTCCCGTGGAAGTCGGGCCCATCTTACAGGACCAGCTGTTTAATAAGGTTTCCAGCGTGATTCTGACCAGTGCCACGCTGGCAGTTGGTGCGGAGGACTTCCGCTTTTTTCGAAATCGCATTGGCGTCACTGATGGTAAGGATATTCGGCAGGGTAGCCCGTTCGATTACAAGACTCAGGCACGTCTGATCCTTTCGAAGAACATGCCTGATCCGTCCGCCAACGCGCGTGAATTTCAGCAGGAGTGCTGTGCTCGTATTCAGCGTCACCTGCTGGAAACTGAAGGACGCGCATTTGTATTGTTCACCAGCTATGGAATGATGACTTTCTGCGCCGAACGCCTGCAGGGCTGGCTGGCGGCAAACGACATGACGCTGTACTGCCAGGGCAGAGGCATGCCGCGAACGGCAATGCTGGAACGGTTCAGAAACGATGAGCGAGCCGTCCTGTTTGGCACCGACAGCTTCTGGCAGGGAGTTGACGTGCCGGGCGATGCGTTGCAGAACGTAATTATCACAAAATTACCGTTCAGCGTTCCTGATCACCCGCTGCTCGAAGCCAGAGTTGACGCGATCAAGGCTCGTGGTGGCAACCCGTTTCAGGAATATCAGGTGCCGGAAGCAATCATAAAACTGAAGCAGGGCTTCGGGAGATTAATACGCAGTCGTACGGATACGGGGCGAGTCGTAATTCTGGATCCGCGAATTTTAACAAAGTACTACGGTCGCCTGTTTCTGCAAAGTCTTCCCGATTGCCGACTGGAAGTCGACGATGGTGAAAAAATTGAAGTCGTCACGGAATAATTCAGTTGATGACTACGCGATGGTTGTGATGTTTATGTCACCAAAACCTGAAGACGGAACGCGGCATTTTCCTGCGCGTATCAGTCGGTTTTGGTTACATACTTTTCTGTGAGTTCAACGAACGCGGACGCGATTTGATTCGCTCTCAATCATCTGCAGCAGATACTGGCCGTACGAATAGTGGCAAGTCGCTGGATTTCATGACTGGTGATGTGTTCGAAACGCCAGGCGATTTCTTTGGGGTGTCCAATTTTCATTCCCTGACGTTCTTCAATGGTGCGAATAAAACTGCCTGCGTCTGACATCGTTTGATGAGTGCCGGTATCGCGCCATGCGGTGCCGCGTTCAAAAGCTTCGCAGTATAATTCGCCTCACTGTAGATACGTGTTGTTGATGTCCGTGATTTCCAGTTCTCCACGATGCGAAGACCTGATAGCTTTCGCGTGTTTAGCGACAATTAGTTTTCCCGGCTGGTGAAAATCAGAAGTCTTGGTTGATGTCTGTGTGGCTTGAGCGTCGGGACTGCGGTTCTGACTCAGCGACAATTAGAATTCCTGGGCAGTGTCTGAATTGTTGATCATTGTAACCCCTGATTTTCATGAAGGTTGCGATGGTCACGTATGGACGCGTCAAAGAACTTCGGAGACTGCTCGAGATGGGCAGGAAGCTGGCCGATTCGGCAAGGATGGCGGAAATGAACGACAAAATATCACGGAAATGCTGCGACGACAACGGACTGCCGTCGCAGCAGCGTTAACGATGTCAGCCTGATAGAACGAGTCACGTTTGTCGTCAGCAATTTCCGCAAGCTTTTCCAGATTTCCAGCGTTAGTCAGAGGGTCCAGGTTGATTATGCGAACGTCATCGTACTTCGCTAATTGCAATCGCATAAAGGTGGAGCCGATGAACCCAGAGCCACCGGTTACCAAAATTCGTTTCATCCGGGTCGTGCTTTCAGGTCGAATTTGCGGCTATAGGCAAACAAACGACGTCCATCGATAGCAGGGAGATCATTTACTGTGCCTAATCGCAAACCTGGCGAACAGCTTACCTGACTTGCCGCCGCAGCCTGCGGGATTCTCCTTAACCACGGGTTTTCACTCAAACAGCACAACAATGCTCATTCCCAACAGCGAATGCTGCTTTGACAGATACGACAGACAAACAGAGCACCATCAGGTGCCTTGGAACGCACTCTTCGGCGTACATCTGCAGACCGGCTTTCACCTTCCGCGGTCCGCGACTCTGCCCAACCAACTCATACACCGTATTCTCCGGACAACTTCCATCATAGGAAGATCTCGGACGCCGTGATCTGACTTCCTGCCGATGAAGCTCAATTCAGGTCGGCAAGCATCCGGTCGCCTGAGACAACCTGGGGTTTTCAGATACGCTGTCTGAAAATGAGGCGAAATCCGTTCGGATTTTCTACGGTGAATTCGCACAGTGCGTAGGGAGTCATCAGAAGCGATTGAACAATATTGACACCTCGGCGCGTGAGATCAATCGTGCAATTCCACTACGTCATTTATGTACTGGCAGATGTCTCGCTCAAGCGTCGGTCGTTCTGTTTGTGATGTGTTGCAACGTCGGATCTGGAAGTAAATCCAGACGTTCCCCCTTTTGAAGATTCCGTATACACAGTCAGGCTCATCAGCCGATGGTGTGAAACACGCCGTTTATTCGATCAAGATCAAAGCCCAGTACATCGCGATAGTATTCGGCGGCAGACAGGAAGCGTTCTACACCAAGGACCGGAAGAATTCCAAAAAAATGATTCGGTCAGCACCTCAAATCCAGAAGCTCAATTTCGGAAACACAAGAGTATTAAAGACTCCTCTGATGTTAATCATTACTGAAACACATTTCCGAAATCGCCGGACTGGAAAGTCACTCAGTTTGAAGCAATGAGTCTCACCCGGCCGTCATAACAAAAAGTTCTGCAGAAATGAATCTAACGTCGAGCAACAAACTTTCATGCCAGAATGTCTGTCGCCACTCGACCGGCAACGTCCGTCAGGCGGAAGTCTCTGCCAGCGTATTGGTAGGTTAACTGTTCATGATTGATTCCCATCAGATGTAGCAGTGTGGCGTGAAGATCATTAACGTGCATCTTGTTTTCTGCAGCGTAATATCCGTAATCGTCGGTTGCTCCGTAAGCGTAGCCGCCCTTCACACCAGCACCGGCCATCCACATCGTGAAACCGTGAGGATTATGATCTCGGCCGTTTGACCCCTGCGCCGTTGGTGTGCGACCAAACTCGCCGCCCCACAGAACTAACGTGTCTTCCAGCAGACCTCGAGCCTTTAGGTCTTTCAACAGGCCCGCAATCGGCTTATCAACTTCCGACGCGTTCTTCGTGTGTCCGTGATACAGATTCGAATGCTGGTCCCACTGAACTTCGCTGTCACTGTGTGTGACCTGTACAAAGCGGACGTCGCGTTCAAGAAGTCGCCGAGCGAGCAGGCACTGCCTGCCAAAATCTTCCGTAACAGCATCGTCGATACCGTACAGTTTCATGGTCGTGGCAGATTCCAGTGACAGGTCCTGAGCTTCCGGCATTGTCGATTGCATTCGAAAAGCCAGTTCAAACGAATTCAGGCGGCCTTCCAGGGCCTGATCTCTGCCAATGCCTTGCAGTTGGTCCTGATTAATCGCTTTGATGAAATCCAGTTGCCGCCGCTGCTGTGCCGACGTCAGCCGGTCGTTATGAATATGTTTCACCGTCGCCTGTTTGGCCGCAAGGCTGGCATTCCCGATTGGTGTTCCCTGGCAATGCGATGGCAAAAATGCGGATCCCCAGTTATTCACTCCGCCATGAGCCAGCGTGGGGCAGATTGTAACGAACGCCGGCAGATTTTGGTTTTCGGTTCCGAGCCCATAAACAACCCACGATCCCATACTGGGACGCACAAACTGGTCTGTGCCGGTGTGTAGCTTAAGCAACGCTCCACCATGCGCTGGATTGGTGCCATGCACTGATCTCAGCATGCAAATATCGTCGACGCATTCCGCTACGTGAGGAAAAAGTTCGCTGACAGGCAGGCCGCTTTCACCGTACCGTTGAAATTTCCACGGAGATTTCAGCAGATTCCCCTGAGCCGCAAACGTAACTCGCGGCAGATCAAAAGGCAGCGGCTTGCCATGATCTTTTGTCAGTTGCGGCTTAGGGTCAAACGTGTCAACGTGAGACGGTCCGCCCTTCATAAACAGAAACACGACTCGTTTGGCACGGGCCACCAGCATCGGCAGCTTGGGGGCCAATGGCTGCAGACTATCGCCACCAGTCTCCGTGCCAGCGGCAGCCTTCGATTCCGCAGACAAAATTGCGCTGAATGCCAGATGACCGAAACCAACAGCGGATGTCTTTAGCAGCTGTCTTCTTGTATGCAGGTTACTGATTGTCATGGGTCACTTTACGTACATGAATTCGTTGGATGCGAACAGGCTTTGGCAAAACATTGCCCACGCGATCTGATAGGCGGACTCATCAATTCCAGTCGCAGAGACGCTGTTGGAGGTCGCTTCGCCGATAAATGCGATGGCTCGCTGAATTTCCGTTTCAGTGGCCGGCCGACCAAGAACTTTTTCATAGCCCAGAGAGACTCGATCTTTGTCGTCAGCCACCTGTTTCATTAGCACCGTGGCAAGATCCGCAGCGGAATCCATCACCAGATCGGAGTTCATGATCAGCAAGGCCTGTGGTGCTACAACAGTCGAATTGCGTTGCCCTGTCGGCATAGTGGGATCGGGGAAATCGAACTGTTCAAAAAAAGTATAGACATTGTTGCGGATCACAGGCAGATAGATTGCTCGACGCAAACTGTCGTACTTCGTATGGTCTTCAGACGTATGATTAAAGACAAACTGTCGATTGCGAAGTGGAATCGTCTTTCCGCCCAGAGACACGTCCAGACGGCCCGAAACGGAAAGAAACGAATCTCGCACCTGTTCTGCAGAAAGACGCTGCATTCGGAATTTCCACAGCAGCAGATTCTCGGGATCACTGGCTGACGCAGTTTCAGAGTCTGGGTGCTGCGAGCTCATCTGGTAAGCATGCGACGACAGAATCAGCCGATGCAGATCCTTCACCGACCAGCCGGACTGCATAAAGTGCCTAGCCAGCCAGTCCAGGAGTACGGGGTGCGTCGGGCGGTCACCGGTCCTGCCGAAGTTTTCCGTTGTGCCGACGATTCCACGACCAAAGTGCCACGCCCAAATACGGTTAACAAAGACTCGAGCCGTTAGCGGATGCTGAGTACTGGCCATCCATTGAGCCAACTGCAATCGGCCACTTTGATTGGTCGGCAAAATGGGACGAACGCTTGATGTCCGCATTACTTCCGGAAATTCACGAGCCACTGGTGTCCCGAGGTTTAGGTGGCTGCCTCGGATATGAATCGGCAGGGTTGCCAGAATCGCCTGTTCGCCAACGCCCATCGCAGCCGGTTCGTCAGCTGCAGCACTTTCAGCAAGCCGAGCAACTTCTTCCAGACGGAAGTACTCCGCCAGGGTTTCCGCATCAAACGCATAATCAACCTTGGGTGGCACTGCCAGAAAACCGGATGCGTCATTCAATGCCAGCCGAGCCTGCTCAACCAGCGACTCGTTAGTCGAATTGCCGACAGTAGTCGCAGGCTGTTCCGCGTGTTTGAACAGGTTCGAATAGTGGTCGAGGAGTTCGGTGGTATTCCCCGCCGCCGTCAGTTGGTGCCATGTCGAAAAGAACGGATCGTCTTTGTGATATTCAAGGTGCAGGCGGCAGTGGTGCAGAATTCGTGAGTGCAGATTTGCGGCGTCGGCAATTTCGTCGACGACCGCAAGTGGTGTTGATGGATCAAACTTTGCGGCGGCTTGCAGGTACTCGGCCGCTTTACCCTGAGCATCGCTGCGGACCTTTGCCATCGCCGTATTTTTAAATGATGCTGCGGCACTTCGTTTACTGCTAAGTTCAGCATCTATCTTCTTCAGTTCTGCCAAATCCGTTTCGGTTGCGAATGAGTGTTCATTCCAATACTTGATTGCTCCGGTGTTAGTTCCCGAATACGTTTTAGTACTTTTAAAGATAGCGGCCAGAGCGTAATAATCGGCCTGTTTTATTGGGTCAAATTTATGATCGTGGCACCTGGCACATCCAAGTGTTACGCCCATAAACACCTTCCCCACAGTATCCAGTTGTTCGTCAACCGTATCCATTACCAGCTTTTCCATGTCCGGTTCGGCAAGCACTTTTGCCCCAAGTACAAGGAATCCTGTTGCGGTTTTTGTTTGCTGGTTCGCTTCCGGCAGCAGGTCACCAGCAATCTGTTCCGTCAGAAATCGATCGAAGGGCTTGTCGCTATTAAAAGCATCCACCACGTAATCTCGATAACGCCAGGCGTTGCCAAAGGCGATATTCTCATCAAGTCCATTGGAATCGGCGTATCGGGCCACATCCAGCCAGTGCCTGCCCCAGCGAACTCCGTATTGAGGCGACGCCAACAGGCGCTCAGTTAATTTGCTGAATGCATCAGTCGATTCGTCTGCCAGAAAAGCAGCCGTTTCTTCGGGAGTCGGCGGCAGCCCGGTCAGGTCCAGAGTGATACGACGAATCAGTGTGCGTTTGTCTGCGGGGGGCGCCGGCAGGATGCCACCTTGATTAAGCTTTGCCAGTATAAACGCATCAATTGGATTTACGTTTTGATTCGAAGAAGCGTGCTGTTCTGATGTTTGTGGACCTGAGTCTGGTGTCATATCGGTGCCAGCCAATGGAACGGAAAAGTCGCCGACTGGTTGAAAACTCCAGAAACGACGTCCATCTTCGATACTCATTCCCGTTGGACGGGCCGCGGTCTCCGTGTGTTCGGTGCGTGGATCCGGTGCACCTATCGCCACCCATTTTTCCAGTACAGCAATCTGGCCTGCAGCAAGTCGACCGTTCGGTGGCATCTGCAGGTCCTGATTCTTATATCGAACGGCTTCGATTAACCTGCTGGACTCAGGATCACCCACCAAGATGACCGGCCCCGAATCGCCGCCGGCAAGCACGCCCGAAGCCGAATCGAGACGCAGGCCACCATTTACTTCTGCAGTGCTGTGGCATTCTAAGCAGTGCTCAACAAGTACTGCGCGCACATTCTTTTCGAAAAACTCCGCGTCTGCCAGTGCGATCGGCGGTGAGACTGCGTTTGGTTCGTCGGCAAATGCGGAAGCCTGAACTATCACAGGCAGACAGGCCATCACGGTAACGATAGCAGGCCGTATTAACTGAGTTGTGAATGAGAAGTAGCACTGAGCCATCTGTAATCTCCGAATGGCGCGAACGAAGCGACACGATATGTTAGTTATTTCCTTCGGCAGAAGCGACGCTGATCCCTAAAACAGAAGTTTTTCCGCGTACCGCAAACCATTCTGAGAAATTCCATTTCTAGAATTAGTGCAGGCGGCGCGGCGCTATCTAACATTGCTAACGCTACTATTTCGGCTGGCGTTTCGGTGATATTTGTGTCAATCAGGTTTCTGACTCAGGTGCAGAGATATGAACAACAACGGGCTTTCAATTTGTTTGCTGGCAATCAGCGGTGTCATGATGCCGGTCGCTCAGGCCGATGTCAAAGTTACTCCGGACGTGGTGTACGGTCACAAGTTTGGGATGGCGTTGACATATGATGTGTTTACACCTGAAAAAGATGCTAACGGCGCGGCGGTTTTGTTTATGGTCAGTGGAGGCTGGTATTCGCGATGGTCGCCGCCAGAGCAGATGAAAGGTTTTTTTCAGCCACTCACAGACAAAGGCTTCACTGTCTTTGCCGTGCGACATGGCAGCAGCCCAAAGTTTTCCATTGCAGAAGCTGTTGCGGACGTTAGACGCAGCGTGCGATTCATTCGCATGAACGCCGATCAATACGGCATTGACGCGAAACGTCTAGGTGTTTTTGGGCTTAGCGCCGGCGGGCATTTATCCCTGATGTTGGGCACAGCATCTGATGAAGGTAATCCGGAGGCGATGGACCCTGTCGAAAAATTCAGCAATCGGGTGCAATCGGTCGTTGCCTATGTTGCTCCGACTGACCTGCGGATTATGGCAAAAGATGCTCCGGAACGATTACCCGCATACGACCACTTTTCAGCATTGGAAATTGACGTGCGAGAAGCGATAGCCGATTCGCCACTGGTACACGTGACATCCGATGATCCGCCAACGCTGTTGCTGGCCGGAGACAAAGACGACCTTGTGCCAATCGAACACAGTCGCAACATTCAAGCGGCGTTTGAAGGGGCTGGAGTCAAAAGTCGGCTTATCGAATACGAAGGCGCTGGCCACGGTTTTCAGGGTGACGACGCAGAAGAATCACGAGCCGAGATGGTGGCATGGTTCGAAGCGACCCTCACGGAGAAAACTAAATAGTCCAACACTTTCCAATCACGCAGCTATTGCGGCGCGTCTGAGTTAGTAATCAGTATCGATTGGAAAAGCGTTCCCAAACGCCAACGACGTCTCCCTGACCAAGTAACGCGAAGACTCGATCTATGACTGTTTTAGAAGCCGACAACGCTGTGAATACAGCAGCTGAACCATTCACGGTCGTCCCATCGTTGCCCTGCACGATCAGGTCACCATTTTAAACGCTGACGGCGACGGATTTGACTGCGAGTCTCCACAATCTTGAGGCTTCCATTCAGCAGACTGGCAACAACGTTCCCGGCAGGAAGGAGCCGGACTTCAAGCAATTCGGACAACGAATACTGCCACCTTCTCTGACGAATCACTGATCGTCGCCGTCCACAAATCTGAGCGTTCATCTGGTCGGCTAGCAGCGTGTCCGTGAACCGGGTTGTTTTGAGCGAGTGCCGAGTTGAGTAATTAAAAAACATGGCAGATGATGGCGGTTCGGGTGGCTCGTCGTGGATTGAGCCGCGAAATTCGGTTCCCCGCCGAATTTGAGGC
>JBDNFN010000295.1:0-48187 GCA_041689795.1 Fuerstiella sp.
ACGTGCAGAGATTCCATCCGTGGCATCACTCAGTAACCTGAGCGTTAGGTCATACGGTGAAGACACACTGATTCGAGGCCAATTGCATCACGGTTAATGCTGATCAGCGTCTGCCTGTACTCTTCGAAGGCAGAATGGTCATTGCCGTCGGCTGACAGCGTATTGCACTGGATCGCGGCCGCCAACACCGTGTTGTATCCGGTGATTGATGTTTTCCATGAGCCAGTTGTGCACGTGTTGCTGCCGGTTGCTTTATGTTCGGAGAAAGCCTGGAATTGCGGTTCCGCCGTCAACGATCTTCATTGGTCGACCGAGCGGGCTGAGATTTTCATGGTCGGCGTTAACAGTCATCGATTTGCAGACGGTCTGAAACAGATCCTGAATGGTTACAGGAGAATCTTCGATGGCTGAACCATCTGCGGTTGATGATCCATACACCTGACCGCCAACGATTCCACCACCAGCCATCGCCATGCTGAAGACTCGCGGATAGTGATCGCGACCGGTCCGCGGGTTGATTTTGGGAGTTCGTCCGAACTCTCCCATCCAGACAATCAGCGTGTCGTCCAGCATGCCTCGATCCTTCAGGTCGGTAATCAGGGTTGCCATGGCCGGATCGACTTCGGCGGCATTACTGGCGCATCTTTCAAAGTTGTCCTGGTGAGTGTCCCAGTTGCCCGAGCGAACTTCGACAAACGTGACGCCCTGTTCCACGAGACGTCGGGCCAATAGACAGCCTTTGCCGAAGTCACTGTTGCCGTAGCTGTCGCGAGTCTTTTGTGGTTCTTCCGAGATGTCGAATGTTGACACAGATGGACTTAGTACAAGCCGACTTGTTTTCTTGTAAAGCGACTGATGGGTGGCAACCAATTGTTCAGCACCAGAAGCGGCGAATTCATTTTCCAGGCGACCAAGCAGCCCCATCCGTCGATTGAATCGCTGCTGCTCAACCGGCACCGCGACGTTTGATGGCAACTGTCCCGGGCTATTGACGACAAATGGTTCATAGTCCATTCCCAGAAAGCCGGCGCCCTGAGTATTGCCAATCGAAACAAACGACGGCAGTTCGCTTTCGGTGTTTCCGATTTGCTGAACGATACCGGACGCCAGTGATGGATGCTTCACACTTCCGGAAGGAACATATCCTGTGTGCATTTGATACGTTGCCCGGGGATGACTTCCTTCTTTGTTCGTCATCGAACGGATCAGAGCAACGTCGTTCATGATGCGTGCGACGTTAGGGAAGTTGTCGGCGATCTGAATGCCGTTGACACTGGTCTGGATGGCTTCGGTGGGGCCACCATTTTCAATGCCGGGTTTGGGGTCGAACGTTTCGAACTGACTGGGGCCACCTTGCATCCACAGTAGAATCATGGCTTTGCCGCGTTTTCTTAGGTTCTCTGCTTCGATGGCCATTAGGTCGCGAAAACCCAGGCCGCCAGCGGCAGCAGTTCCGGCTGAAACAGCTTTCAGGAATCGGCGTCGAGTAGTGGCGCGCTTTGTGATTTGCACATCTTCGAAAATGTGGTTTGCCATCAATCTTGTCCTGGAAATTGTTCAAAACGTTCGTCGCACGCCAACTGGCCGGCGATTGCTTGTTCTTAAAGCATGGTCTGAGTTAAATAAACAGCTGCAATGCAGCTGGGCTGGGGTTGAGCAGGTCGTGCAACCGAAGCCTGCAAAAAAAACGGAAGTCCGATTCCGCTCAACCCCGACCCAGCCGCATTGTGACTTCAAGAAAAGAAGTCTAGCTCTTGCTCTGAAATTCGCTTGAGTTAAACAGAGTCCAAAGAATGTCCTCAAATCCTTCTTTGCGGTCTGCCTCCGTGCTGAGATAAGTCATGCATACTTCTACTTCTTTTGACGTCGGTTCACGGCCTACGGTTCTGAGGTAAAGTTCGTGCACGACTTCTTCATCACTAATCACCTGTTGTGAGATTCTAGCGATCAGACTGTTTGCTGAGTCTGCTTTGATGAAACTGTTCAGCTGCGGAGAATTCATCAGGAACAAAGCTTCCGGGATGGCCCCGGTCAGATCACTTTTGGGAGTGGACGGGTCGAAACCGAATGTCGCCGAAAACTGCAACCGCCCCTGGTCGCCGCCACGTGATCCCGGCGTTGGTCGCCCAGTGAATCGCAGTGGTAGTGCTGTCACGTTTAGTGATTGGCAAAGGGAATCATAAAGCTGATCGGCACGTAGTCGGGTGGGCTCAAGTCGCACGAAACCTTCTGCCTCTGTATTGATCGCACGCTGATAAAGTTTTGTTTGAGTGATGGCATTCATCAGCCATTTAATATCGTAATTATTACTGGTGAAGTCTGACGCCAGTTGTTCCAGAGCAGCTTCGTGTTCTGCAGCACGGTCGGGCCCGATATCATCGATCGGTGTGTAAAACGCTGAGCTGGTAAGTTCGCTCCAGATTCGATTTACGATTGCTTTGGCAAACCATGGATTACTCTTTGACGTAATCAGACTCGCTGCCGCATTTCGGCGTTCCAGATCTGTTTGCCCGGTTGGAATCTTTGCGCCTGTTACAAAGAACGCGGGGTTGACCAGGTCGCCATTTGAACTGGGGTCTGCCAGGTTGGCCATGTAGTGTTCGGTCGCCCCCTGCCCCGGACGATTATTGTCCTGGGGTTGAGTGGTCATGATTTCTGCAATGGACAAACGGCCATCGCCGTTCTTGTCAATGATTTCCTTCGCGGGCCCCTGAAAGATTCGCGCGAGCGGCGAATTTTTTGATTCGGCTTCCGAAATGATTTTGTCGCGGTTGCGGTCGAGCCGAGTCAATAGAAATTGCGATACCCCAGGACGTTGCGTTCTGTCCCGGTCGACAGCTGCAATTTCGTAGTCGAACATGTTGTCCGAGTTTCGATCGCGTCGAACGCTGACACGCGGAAAGAAGGCTGCGAGTTCGTGAAACTGTTCTCGCTTCCAGCGGTCCCATGGATGGTTATGGCAGTTGGCACATTGAATCTGGATGCCAAGAAACAGCCGAGAAGCCTCGGCAGCAATTTCTTCTGATTCACCTTCATGTGCGAATATCAGTGCTGTAGATCCGTCTCCGTTAACTGGACCTGTGGCCGTTAGCAGGTCTGTGACGATTTCGCTCCACGGCCGATTTTCGGCAAGATTTTCGGCCATCCACTCTTCAAAATCGTTGCGTACAATTTCGGCTCGGATATTGGTGGCTCGCAAAAAGATGGCATCTCGCCAATAGCGACTCCAGTTGGTTGCGTACTCGTCGCTGTCCAGAAGGCGGGTTACCACGGCCTGACGTTTGTCAGCCGATGGATTCAATCCAAATTGAGTGATTTCGCCAACGGTTGCGGGGCGTCCAATCAGATCCAGCGAAATGCGTCTCAGAAACGTCGCATCGTCAGCGATCCGCAATTCACTTTCTTCGGCTTCCTGAATCAAACGATCCACCGCTGAAGCGGTACTTGTCGGTGACGTACGCTCTTCTGCCACGACGGTCGTCAGCAGGACAGAAAAGATGCTGACCAGTCGAATGACGTGCATAGGATCTGCCCCTTGGTGATGGATGTGAGGTCTGAAACACAAATTTCAGGACCTTCAAGGCCCTGTTTCCATCAACAACGCTGGCACAAAGTAGTTTCGCAAAATCTGGCCGCTTTTTTGCGAACACGCGAAAATGGGCTGCGCAGGCAGTCCCTGGCTTCTGAGGCTTCATTCGGCCTCGAATATTCGTGGCGGCAACTTTGGCCTATTGGAAATCGGGCAGAGGCGCGATACGAGGCAACTCCTCACGCCGCCGGTCAGCGGCCACGATCTCGAAGCTCTGCATGTCCAATTGAGTATCCTGCAGGGCTAATTCCGCCGTCGCAAAGTGCCGACCTCGGCTTGTTGGGCGAACGGTCAGCTTCATTTGTCGACTTTCGCCGACTTCAAGTCGCCTTACACTGGAATCAACGCGCCGATCCGTGTCATCTTCCTGTAGTAATCTATGGTCTAGGCCAAAAGGCAGTTCGACTCTTAACAAGACTCCCTCAGCTGGTGCGTTGCCGATGTTTTTTACCTGAAAGAAAATGTCGACCCATTCATCCACGGTGACACTGGATGGTGGATTTTCAAACGTCAACTGAACGTTGGGCAATTTGAATTCAGGCTTTTCGACCGGAGGCAGCGGACGATCACGCGGCACAATACGTGATCGAGTTGATACGGCCGATGTCGCTGAGACTTCGGTGTATGATAGAAAGTTCTGAGTATTCGTGGTTGCAACCTGTAAAGTCAGGATTGTGTCCTGCATCGGCTCAAGAATGTCCAGCAGCCACGTCACAATGCCATCGCGATACACTCCGCGAGGCATCATGTTCTGCACTGTTCCTGAAGTGGGCAGCAATTCACGGACAATAACACCGCTGATTCGATCGCGCCCCATGTTTGTGACGCGTATCTGGATTTCAAAGCTGCCTGACGAATTCACAGCTGGGGCTGACTTTTCCACCTTCAAATTATTCGATGAAACCAACTCACCATTGATGACTCGAATCTGCGAATAAAGGTCTTCTACGGCGAATTCGGAATCTTCGCGAAGAGGCGGCATCATTGACGAGTTTCTCGCAAGACTTTGAGTATCACTAAACGTACGCCATTGATCACCGCGGAGTGACAGCACGGTCTGTTGGATGAGTTCATCCACTCTGCGCGAACGGACGTGATAGCCGACTCGCTCAACGAATGGTTCCATGGAAATGTTTAGCCGACCCGTCGGATAAGCGGGCTCGCGGTAGTTCCATGGTTCGACTTCAAGGGGCGGCACACTGGTGGCGGGTGGCGGAGTGTATGCAGGAGTCTGAGGGCGGGCGGAAAGCTCCGAAATGACCGGCTGCTGTATGACGGGAGGGGCCCAAAAGCGATTCGCCGGCGTTGGGACCTGATGAATTAACTGGGATACCTTGACGGTGTCGGCTGTAAATTTCGCCTGCAGGATGTTCTCTGTATCGAGTACTGGAACTGAATCCAGCACGCTGCCTGTATTCATAACAGCGCGCTCATCCTGCCGAACGGCTCGCGCTTCGTTGGAAAGGCCGCTTACCAGAATCAAAGCAACAAGCAGTAAGCCAACCGCCCCCGCGACAGTCGCCGTAACCCACCAAACGTGATCAAAAACGAAACACCAAATGCGGTCAGTCGCCTCGCAGACCATATCCCAAAGATAGCTGGCAAGATCAAACGGGGCCGTCATCCATCGACCATCCACGACGCCGAACAGACTTAACCGCTCGCCGAAGATCATCGCGAGAAACATAAGGCTCAGAAAGAAAACCAGTCCGAGTATCAGGTCCATTGCACCACTTCCATGTTGGGTGTCCTTAGAAGAGGTGGTTTAGCAAAAATCGGCAAGATCGGGAAGTGGAAACTGTAGAACGGCTAGATCTGCACCCGGATCGGGGCGGCAACTATTGCAGCTCGCTGTCTGGAAGCGGTCCGAAAACCGCTCCGGCGAACTTCTCAATACGAGCACGACGCGAGTGAATTTTCCAATGGCTGAATTCACTTGTTCGCGCCGCGTGCTTGTAAATTTTCGGCTTTAGGACCGCCACCAAGGACTTCCGTGCCTTTCAGGGTTCCCGGAGAGGGACGCTGAAGATTTCCATCAAAAATGGAATACGGGACTCTGCTGGAATGCACAAGGTGGATCGACTTTCTGCGAAAGTCGGTTCCTAATTAAAACCGGCGCATAAAAAAGTGCTGACGAGCTGAAACATTGGGGCCGTGCTGGACAGTTCTTGGTGTGAAACTTTTGCCCCAAATGTTCAACTCGTCTGCGCACTAGCCGGTCTTGCATGTCTTCGTGAACGTCTTTAGCTGTCTTTGAAAACCGGTTAGAAGATGAATCGCAGAAAGCGGCCTGAACCGGACATGAATCTCAGTAGTTTTCTATGATGTTTCGTAAGTTATTTGTGTGAAACAGTTTGCGGCAATTATTTTTTAGTGAAGTCGAAGTCCTGCGATCTTTTGTCATAAACCGGCGAATCAGTACAGGCTGCCACAAGATCCGGCTGATCGTGTAGTTTGGAGGTTGAGTCTTGTTGGAAAGGGGTCTTCATAACGTCTCCTGATTGCCTTTCCCCTTAATGCGGGCAGACACGGCCGGATTTTCTAAACAGAAAATGCGGCATAAACCGAACGTATGAAATGGGTTGATCCCTCCTTTATGCGATCCCGGTGCGCCTTCAGTGCTGAGACCTTCAGCCTGAATACTTACCAGTCTTTTCAGACTTATTGTTGGACTTAGAGCATGCTCCTCAACACCTGGCTGACAGCGGCAAAACGACATCTGTTCAATTCTCCGACCGCCGCGCGGTCTTCTTCCCGCCGCTCGGGGTTCTCACGTCGCCGCCCGACGGAAGCTGAATTACTTGAGAGCCGAGCGCTTTTGACCGCGCTTGTGATCAATAACAGCAACGTTGATGACTTTGTTGATGCGAACGGGCAAATTTCCATCACCAACGCCACACTTGGGTCGCACGATTCGCTGGTGATTGAGAGCATCAATCTCAGTTCCAACACCGATGCAATTTCGATCAATTTATCGAACATTGCCTTGGAGCGGCTGGTGATCGAAAGCATCAATGTGACGGCGTTCAACGGCACCGCGATTGATATCAATCTGACAAACGTAACGGGCAACCGTACGATTTCTCTGGAAGATGTCTCAATTGTCGGGGCTGGTTCAGGCATAGATATTGTCCTGAACAACACAGATTCTTACGCCGTAACAGTAGAAGATAGTGTTTCGCCGACCGTTTATGTCACTGCAACCAACGGTTCAGAAATTGGTCATGGGATCATTACTGAAAATGAAATTGTTGCACCAGCGAACTTTGAAGGCGTTGTGCTGACGGTTTCAGCAGGCTCAAAGGCTGACGATTTCAAGATCATCAATAATCGCCAGATTCAAGCTCTCAATAAAGACGCGGTGCAGGTCAATATTTCCGATTCGCCCACGAATGGTCTGACAATTGCCAACAACGTTATTGGCAACGAACCAGGGGCCGATGTGTTGTTTCGGGCAAACGGTGATACGTTTGTTCAGCCATTTGAGTTGCGTAACAACGGAATCGATGGCGAACAGCTGCAGCAATTTACGCTCGACCTGCGACCCCTGGGACTGGTCTTTGATATCAGCCTTGATGGTCAGCCGTTTACGGTTATGGCCGGTTCGAATGTGACTCAGGCAGAAACGTCTCCTGTCCTAAGCAGCAACAATCAGGTTTTGACCGTTGATGTAACCGGGTTTGTGCCTGGTGAGGTTCTACTGTTTGTTATTGATGTGGACCGAGCTCCGGCAGTGCCTGGCGATCCACCAATTTCCGCACCAATTTTTGGAAACGATCTAATTGGTGCTGCCGTTCAGTTTAACTTCGACGCAGGAAACACGGGCACGGTTCCGAAGCAGGTCGCCGGTACAATGGTTGGCGACGCCACCATCTTTAATGCGTCCTTGTTTGCTCGCGGTGCCGGGGCTGCGGCTAATGTGCACGGTGTTAACCTGAATCTAACAAATTCAAACCTAACCAACACCGAAATCTTCAACAACACGATCACGGGAGTTGCCGGGCACGGGATTCTGTTTAACGCCCATGCACAAAGCGATATCACCGGCTTGATTACAGACAATATCATTACTTCCGGCGGCCAGGATGGGATTCATTTTGACCTGATGGATAGTAACTTCGAAGGTGCTGTTAACGACAACACGATCGGTGGCAACAGCGGTAATGGTATTATTTTCCGACCGGCGGTTTCTCGAAGTGGAGTAGTTGAAGAGGCCTTCGATGGTAATCCCGTTGTGATTACTTCGACAAACCACCAGCTGCTAACAGGTGACGTCATCGTGATTCAGGGCATGACAAATGCCAACACTGGCATCAACCATCCTGGAAACGGAATTCATACAATTACTCGTCTGAGTAACAACACGTTTTCACTGAATGGGGTGAGCGGTATGGTTGCTGGCGTAAATTACAACGCTGGCGGAGCTTGGTACGTACCTGATTTTCTGGGTGGCGTAATCGCTGGTGTACCACAGGGGCCAGCTCAGGGTCTGGTTACGATTGACCTCAAGGCAACGGAACCTGAGGGGCGGATTACAGCGATTAACAATCCAGCAGGCGGCGGAGACGTACAGCTGACTTCTATCAGCCACGGTTTATCCGATGGTGATCGAGTGCGAATTACGGGAGCGACCGGCACTTTGATCGATGGTGATTTTAAGATCACAAGAATTGACGCAGACACATTTTCTCTTGACGGGGCAACTGCGGTTGGCACCTACGATGTCAGTGAAGGCCTTGCACTTTGGACGACTAACATCATTACCGGGGCCACTAATCCTCTGAACGGCGAGATCGTCGTAACGTCTCTATTGCATGGACTGAGTTCTGGCGACGAGGTAAGAATCTCGCGCATTGATGGCAATCTGGCGACCAACGGTACTTTCCGAGTAACCCGATTGAGTGCTGATACATTTTCGTTGCAGGGTTCGACAGGCAGTGGAATTTATACTCCCGGCACAGGATTTTGGACGCCCGTTGCAGAAGCGACTTTCACGGGTGACAAGCTTCTTCAGCAGATTTCAGGCAACTCAATTTCCGGCAACGGAAAAGCGGGGATCTATGTCGACCTGAACACAGGCACAACATTCCGCGGCGACATTCTCAGCAACACGATCGTCAGCAATGCTGCCAAGGGCATTCATATTGAATCTCATAGCTATGGCGTGGGAGAAACATTGCCGCTGAACCCGAGTGACCCTCTGGCTATTCCGGGGCGTCAGGATGTTAGCTTCAATGTCAACATTGGGTCCGACGTTGTGAATACCTCGCCGATCACAGGCGTCCCGCTGGATGGTAATCTGATTGACCTGAACGGTGAGGCAGGCATTGTAATTGAAGTGCTTGACCTTGCGACCGGATCGTTTGAAATCCAGGGAAATCGGATCACACGCAATATCGATGACAACGATGCTCAAACCGGTTGGGCGGGTGACGGAATTTATGTAACTCTGGAACGTGATCGATTTGCTGTCGATTCGAATTCACTGCTTGTCGAGTCCGTAATCGAAAACAACACCATCGGTGTTGATAATCTTGGCAATGAAGGCAACGGACTGTCGTTTAATCTGACGCAAAGAACAAAGATTCAGGATCTTGAAGTTGTCAAAAACTTCTTTGTGAACAACGCATTGGACGGTTTTCATTTTGTGCGAACAGAAAACGGTTCGCTGAACGCTGTCGTGTTTGAAGACAACGAAGCCACCAACAATGGCAGCGACGGGTTCGATTTGTATGCTGAGAACTCAGTGGACGACCGTCTGGACTTCAAAATTCGTCGCAACGATATCAATAACAATGCAGAGTACGGCGTTCGAATCGATGTACAGGCAGCGGCCAGAATTGAAGTTACGTTTGATACCAACGACGTCATCGGCAACGGTCATTCGCCCGGTGGAACGGGATTCCATCCCAATGATGCTGCAGCCAACTTTACCGGACATCAAGGCGGCCCGAACTTTGCAGGCAACGCCGGAGCGACTGGCGGTGTAGGCATCTTTGGATTTGAAGAAGTGGAAATCGTTTTCAATGCCACTGATTCGCGAATTTCTAATAACATCGGTGACGGGTTCAGTGTTGATGCCTTTGACGAACGCGACACATTGCGTCTTGATGCTTCGTTCACAGACGTGGAATTTATCCAGAATTCATTGACCGGCCTTCGAAGTCACGGAGCCGCCTTTGCGTCTATTGAATTGACAAGCAGTCTGTTCAATGGAAATCATGAAGACGGTCTTCGAATCGTTTCAATTAATGACAAGGATTCGTTCTTCCAAACACGTGTCGGCGGTTCGGACATCGATGTGATGGCCATCGGAAACCAGTTTGTTGGGAACTGGCACAACGGAGCCATTCTTGGTCAGGGTGTTTCGGCCGTGTTTGGTAATGGAACCACGACATCCGAGTTCGCGAATATCTTTGACCGCAACGGATTCACAGATCCAGCGGTGACAGGAGTGGCTCAGGTAAATACTGGTGGAGACGGTCTGAAAATTACACAAAACGTGGGGACCTATTTGCACGAACTTGGCCGTCGCCGCACAATCGAGGCTGATTCCAACTTCTTCCGCAACAATGGCGGAGACGGCATAGACATCGGTCACGACGTCTTTCTGGAAGGTGGCAATGTTGAGCACGGTTATGAAGTCGCGAGTGATGTCGACGTCAGCATCAATAACGCGATTATAAGCGGCAACCGCGGCGATGGTATCGAGTATCTTACCGATAGTATTCTGCGAATTCCGTCGATTCAGGGCGGTGGACAGTTCATTACAAATCCTACAGACATCAGCTCTCTGCAGGTTTCCAGTTCTCGCATTGAAAGCAATGGCGGTCGCGGAATTGACATTCTGAATCGTGTCAGCGAAGACTCACGAGTCACACTGTCAAACAACGAAATTTTGACCAACACGCTTGCGGGTGTGTATGTCATGAACACGATGTCACACTTCCAGACACAGTTCGGTCCAAACGATGTGTTGTTTACGTCCATTACAGAAAGTGGACTGCGAACTCCAAATATCGAATTGCGAGTTCAGGAAAACAACATTCTGGATAACGGAAATCAGAACAGTACATCGACTGTGCCAATTCCGGATTCCAACGATGCGAACGACTCAACCGGTAACCAAAGCCGAGACTGGACTCACAATTATCGACAGGTAACAGGCACACTCGGTGGTCTGGTAATTCGCGTGGGAACAGCGGATTCAATCGGCATTCTGAACATTGCCGTCCCGGAACTGGAATTGGGTGAATCCGGAATTGATGCGGAAGTCTGGAAGAATACCTTCAACGGTAACTTCGGAGCCAGTGTGTTTCTCGATTCATTCGTCAGCGTGATACCGCCACAAACGCAGGGGCTTTTTGATGATGACACGTCAGGCCATCCGGGGAGCCCACTTTGGCGTCAGGGGTATCGGGATCCTCTATCCCGGTTCGATCTGGTTTTCCGGGAAAATACAGGAAATTCACTCGATGTGACAAACGGATTTGCGTTCGTTGATAATGACGAGGACTACTTTAAGTCACGACATGTTAACGGCACAAGCAGTCCTCCGAATGACCATGCCCACGGGGCGCCAACGCTTACGCCGGGCGGCTTTTTTACAAATACAACGCGTGCCAGAAATGCGACACGAACGCTGGGATTCTTTGATACGGTTGGCGGTGTTCCTGGTATTGCTTATGCAGGCACTGGTTTTGACTTCAGTTTCGAAGGACACGGCACCCCAACCTGGCGAGTTGAATCGGATTACGACTTCAATAATTTCAACCAGACCAGCACAGTTCAGGGCTTTTCAACTTTTGAAGATACCGTTGACTTGCTGAACACCTCGGCGGGTGCCAATGGTGTTGTTGATCCGCGGTATTCGTTCCAGTGGGACACAGGCCGCAATACCTCAACGTTTACAGGCTTAACGCCGTACTCACTTATTCGGGGTGACGTTTTCAACGTTGGCGTTGGAGAGGCTCCAATTCAGGCGGATGGGCTGGAAGAAAACGACAGCTTCCTTGGTGCGACAGACCTTGGCGTTGTTCAGGGCCCAGGCTTCTCGGTAAACGCTCTGACGGCAGGTTCACTTCAGCCGGGCATTCTCAACATTGAACGCAAAGGTGACCGTGACTACTACAAGTTCACCACGTCTCAGTCATTCACTGCTGGTGCTCCGGAATTGCTGAATATCAACTTGGGAGTACTTGATTTAAACGGTGATTCGTTGCGATTCATGATTTACGAAGTGGTTCCGCAATCAGACACGGAAGAAGTACCGTTGGTTGCCCTGAGCGGACTTCCTCAGTACACGTCGGTTGGGCCGGGGAATAACTCGTTTATTCAGGTGGCGGCAAAGCAGGGCACGACATATATCATCGAAGTTTTGAGCACAGAGAGTTCAAATCTAACGGCATCGTCTGGCTTGACAGTCGGCGGCAAGTCCTTTGTTTACGGCACAACTCGCAGCTATACGCTGTCGATCGATGCACCTCCGGGAACAAACCCGGTTCTGGCGGGAGCCGTCGTAACTGCTCCACCGATCCTTGTTTCCGCAACCAGTCCCGGCACGACTGCGGCCATTACAATTGCCGCTCAGGATCCGTTTGTTGAGAGTATTTCTGATGTTGTCCCGAACACCATCAGCACATCGCTCGATAAGCTGACTGTTACGTTTAGTGAGGACGTGACGTTGGTTGATCGGACCGATTTTAAGCTGACCCGCAACGGCATCGCACTTGATCTCAGCGGCATCATCGTCAGCCCCGTTGATTTTCAGACGTTTGAAATTACAAACCTGGCCCCACTGACCGGTGAGGCGGGCAATTACGCGTTTTCGATTAATTTTGCGACAGCAAACATTGTCGACACTGATCTCGCAGTTCTGCAGGCAGGTGGCGACGATGAGCAGACGTGGACCGTCAACAACACGGTGACATCAACTCTGGACGCGATTGACAATCTTCCAGGCGACATGCTGGCACAGGATGCCTTCGGTAATCGAACTCTGCGAGCAGCGATTAACGAAGCCAACGCAAACTTTGGTCCCGATGTGATTCAGCTACAGGCCGGTATTTACAATCTGGCTCTGGAAGGTCGCTTTGAAGACGCTGGCTTCAAAGGCGACCTTGACATTCTCGAAACCGTTACCATCCGTGGGATGGGAGCCACAGCCCTCGATACTGTGATTGATGCTGGTCAGTTGGACCGCGTCTTTCACGTTTTGCCAGGCGTGCACCTGATTCTGGCGAATCTGACCATTCGCGGCGGCGAAGCGTTCGACGGAGCGGGGATTCTTATTGAAGGAACCTCTACGGTCGGTGGAGCGTCGGCTTCGTCAGTCGGGACTGTGCGGATGAATAGGGTCAACGTGATCAATAACGAGGCGTATAACCAGGGCGGCGGGATCTACAATCTCGGCAACGTGGTGGCTACTCGTTCGTCAATCTCGATGAATACGGCCGGTTCTCGCGGAGGCGGTGTCTTTAATCATGGCAGCGTGTCTCTTGTGAATTCGACTGTTTCAACGAACACTGCGGTATCTCGTGGCGGTGGCATCTACAACGAACTGCTTTCCAGTGCCGTCAACACGACGATTACACCGGCGCAGGGGGCAGGTTCTGTCTACGCTTTGAACTCAACGATTGCGTTCAACGTCGCTATGGCAGAAGGTGGTGGGCTGATTCAGGAAAACACGGGCTCGTTCCGAATTGGAAACACGATCATTGATCGCAACAGTGCCCCGACTTCTCCGGATCTTGGCCGAGGCATCACATCGCTTGGCTACAACTTTATTGGAAATCTTGTCGTTGACCCGTCCGCGGCCTTCCTGCTGTCAACGGACGTTGCGGCAGATCATACGGTTGGTGTCACTGAAGCCGGGCTTAATCCGCTTTCAATCGGGGCGAACGGAACCTGGGGGCACACGCTGACCGCTGGTGGATTTGCCGTTGATGCAGGCAGTACCGCCTTGTATGCCGCACAGCAGGGCATTACTGTAACTGACGTGCTGACAGTCACTGATCAGATCGGTTCGCCGCGGCTTGTGGAAGGGAACAGCGATGGCGTGTTCAACATTGATATCGGAGCGACCGAGTTCTTTGTTAGTCAGCCCGTCGCCATCATTCTGGCCACGCCAAACCCTGCCGGCGTGAGTGAATCTGTCAATTTTGATGGTTCCAATTCGACGCACACACTGGAGCCTGGCACAGGCCGAATCGTTTCGTACGAATGGGACTTTAACTACGACGGTATTACTTTCGACGCTGAACAAACAGGTGTGACGACGTCACATGCGTATCCGACAATCGGATCACGCACTGTTGGGCTTCGTGTCACCGACGACACCGGCGCTACCGACATTCAGACGATTGTCGTCTCGGTCAACGTTCCTTCTCCACCAACCATCATTGCTCCGTTTTCCGGAGGAACCAGTGATCTGACACCAACAATCAGGTGGGTTGCCGGAACGGGCACGTTTTCTCTGGAAGTTAAAAATGCCGCAGGAGTGGTTGTTATTTCAGCTAGTGGGCTGACAACGACCAGCTACACTCCAACGACCAACTTGGCTCCCGGGATTTACACGGTCACGGTAACCGCTTCAAACGCTAGCGGATCGGCGACAAGCAGTGTCTATCAGTTTGAAGTGATTCGTATCGCGTTAACGAATCCTCTGAACTTTGATGTTGAGTTCGATACAACTCCGAAGTTCACGTTCACCGCTATACCAGATGCGAATCTCTATCAAGTCTGGGTCGCTCAGCTTGATCCGACCGACCGCAGACTGACGCTTGGTGTTGTTATTAATGACAGCTTCATTGATGCGGGTCAGGCTTTAATTCCGGGAACGGAATTGGCCGCCTACGAACCATCGAAGCGTTTGGGACTGGGATATTATCGAGTTTGGGTTAGAGCCTTTGACGTCAGTGGCAATGCTGGTGATTGGAGCATCGGTAACCAGTTTACGGTTGAAAAACCGTCAGTTACCGGCCCGGCATTTGGATCTCGCGTGACCATTGACAGTACGCCAACGCTTACCTGGACCAGCGTTGGTGCGCCAACCTATGAAATTTGGTTGAGCCAGATAAATGGCAGCGATGTGAACGGCCTTCCAGTGACCTCCACTCGCCTGGTGACTAATGTGTTTGTCAGCGGTACCGAGTATACCTTGCCGACTGCTTTGGGGAACGGGTTGTTTCGAGTATGGATACGTGCCGTCAATAGCGATGGAGAAGCCGGACTTTGGAGCAATTCGTATGACTTCACGAAAGACCTGAGGACTGGTCCAGTGTTGATTTCACCAATTCAGGGTGCCACGACAACCGATCGCACGCCTATCTTTAACTGGCAGGCTTTTGAGGGAGCTGATCACTACGAAATCTGGGTGAACAACAGCACGACGCAGACTGCTCGTGTGATTTATGATGTCAACGTGCCGCACGTCGCCGGCGCTTCGTCCATGTATTATACGGATACAGCCACGGTCCTGCGAAACGCTACCTACCGCTGGTGGGTGCGAGCGTTCAACGAAGATGGGCAGGCCGGTGCCTGGAGTACCAGCGAAACGTTCTGGGTGCCAATGCCCGTTATGACGGCTCCAGTTGGTACTGTGAGTGGTACAAACGTTCCAGTCTTCACCTGGACTGGCGTGCCCGAGTATGTACGTTACGAGCTGTGGGTGAATAATCTTACGACCGGTACCTCGAAGGTGATCTACGAGTCAAACCTGACAGGTCTGACTTACACTCCGGATCTCCCACTCCAAAACGGAGATTTCCGTTCGTGGATTCGTGCATTCGATGCCGTGGGCAATGCTTCGCAGTGGAGCAACCCGATCAACTTTACTGTTAGTGCGACTGTTGGAAACGCACCGCTCGCTCTTGATACGCTGGCTGGGTTCGACAACTCACCTACATTCATCTGGTCGCCAGTGGCAACAGCTTCGACCTACGAAATTATTGTGAAGAACCTGCGTGTTACTGGACAGCCTGTTGTGTTGAACGAGGTTGCGACAGGAATACTGGATACATTCACTGGTGATCTGTCTTACTCGACAACGACAAACCTTTCATCCGGGAGTTTTCGATGGTGGATTCGCGGCTTGAATGCAGATGGTAGTCCAGGGCCATGGAGCCAGCCGTTGGACTTCTTTGTTGTTTCTAACGACATCGATTCGAATCCAGCCGCTGTAGAAGCTACGATCGTCTTGACGTCGCTGCAACCGGAAGCCGAGTGGTCTGATGATCTGTTTAGCATCACGGTGCATCCAGCTGCTGTTGTCGCAGCGATGAGAACCGTCGAAGAAGCCAGAGTCGATGATATTGTTCTTGAGCAAACCGATGCTGCTGCAGACGTGGATTCGATTATGGCGGAACTTGCGACAGCAGACTGGTGGTCGGCTGATGGCGATACTCTGGCCACTGATTCCGCAGTTGAATTTGCAGTGAAGAATCTGGCCGCTGCAGATGCAATTCGCGCGACTTCCGGGGAGCGTGAATCCGATTCTGCTGAGGAAACTCAGAGTGCGGCTGTAATGGGATTGGCCTTGGCAGCTCTCGCGGGAGGCCGTGGAGTTGTTAGACGGCGTGAAGAAGATTAGTGCGTTGCCGTTTATCTGCCCAGCAAATGTTTAGCCGGGCATGACAGTGGCTCAGCACTGCTGTGACTTCAAACCCTGCTTCCGAAGGACTTTGGAAGCAGGGTTTTTTTGTTTGCTGACATTTGATTTCCGTCCGCATACTTTTCGAGTCCGGAAGTAAACTTCGGCGCAACAGTCCAGAAAGGCTGTCATTCATCAGTGACGTGCTGTCTTCCTGAAATTCACCGTTCATTGATCGAACGCCATGATTAATCGCCGGGAAGGTCGGTAACATCCGGCAATGCTTCAGATAGGACATCACAAATTAGCTCTGCCTGTTATTCAGGCGGCCTTGAGCGGCTACAGCGATTGGCCTATGCGTGCTATTGCGCGGCAGCTGGGAGCTCCGTACACAATTTGCGAGGTGATGGTTGATTCGTTTGTCAATTCGTTGAAGCAGCGAGAACGAACGAAGCATTTTCTGATGGTCACAGACGAAGACCATCCGGCAGGTGCTCAGTTAATGGGAGCGGATCCTCAGGAATTTCCTTCGGCTGCTCGTCGGCTGGTGCAGGCAGGCTTTGATGTGATTGATATTAACTTCGGCTGTCCGGTAAAAAAAGTACTGGGGCGGTGTCGAGGCGGATTTCATCTGGGGCAGCCGGACATCGCACTGCAGATTGTCAGGTGCGTTCGTGAATCGGTACCGCCTGCCATCCCCGTAACTCTTAAAATGCGTCGTGGCGTGGATGATTCGCCCGAAAGTCGCGACCAGTTCTTTGAGATTTTGCGTGGTGCATTCGACGCAGGGATTGCCGCCGTCACAATTCATGGCAGGACGGTAATGCAGCGTTACGTGGGGCCCAGCAACTGGAACTTTCTGACCGAAGTGTGCGCGGAGTTTCCCAACCAGACGATTCTCGGCAGCGGAGATTTGTTTTGTGCCGAGGACTGTGTCCGCATGATTCGCGAGACCGGTGTCAGTGGGGTTACAGCGGCGCGAGGCGCGATCGGAAATCCCTGGATTTTCTCTCAGGCAAAATCGCTACTGGATGGGGAACCCCTGCCTGCGGCTCCGACGGTATTGGAACAGAAGCAGGTAATTCAGGAACACTTGCGGCTTGCTCTGAAAGTTTACTCGGAACAACGAGCCGTGAAGCAGTTAAGAAAATTCGGAATGCGATACGCTGACTGGCACCCTGAGGGAGACCATGTGCGCGCTGCCTTCATTAAGGTCAACAATCTGGACCAGTGGAATGCGGTCTTTTCGAATTGGTACAAAGAAGACGTTCCAGGCATTTACCCCACAGAACCTGGTCTGCCAAAACCGCCAGCTTCAACCCCGTTTTCGGTATGAATAGCGAAAACGTTCAGGGATTCAGGAAAACTACGGCGTTGGTGCGTTCGTGAACGAAGTGCTTTTGCCTGTTACTGGATGACTGTGCAAATGACGCTGGACAAAACGCATTGGTATTTGGGACCATCACGCTCCGCTCGAATTCCCACAATCTCACCCCTCCTTTGCCGAGTGTTTTGAAATGCCGGAGCCCAAGGGCCAATCAAATCAGACTGATACCGTCGGCAGCGATGTCAGGAAATCGACACTGGCAGACTCGACGCCTCTGTTGATTCCTCTGGATACGCCGCCTGGTGTGCCTGGTTTTTTGCCGGCGTTTGGTCTCCGCAATCCACACTCACAAACGATACTCGCTTGTCTGCGTCCGGCCCGACCGAGGATCGTAGGAACCGTTCAGCGAAAACTTCGATTCGCGGATGGCGACTTTGTCGTGCTACACGATGACCAACCGCAAGGCTGGTCTCGAGGCGATCATGTCGCTTTGCTGATGCATGGGCTTTCGGGTTGCCATAATAGTGGCTACATGGCTCGGACTGCGGCAAAGTTACTGCAGCGGAATGTTCGTGTTTTTCGAATGGATCATCGCGGTTGCGGTGCCGGGCGAATGCTTGCAAAACATCCTTACCATGCAGGCCGGATTCGCGATGTGGAAGCCGCCATTCGGATGCTTGAACGGTTGTGTCCCGGTTCACCCGTATCGGTTGCGGGGTTTTCGTTAAGTGCAAATCTGCTGCTTAGATTTCTGGGTGAAGATCCTGACTCTCTGCCAATGAGTCTGTTTCGGGCTGTGGCCATTTGCCCACCGATCGATTTACAGCATTGTGTTGAATATCTCGGGCGCACGGCCATCGGTCAGCGCTATGACTGGTATTTTGCTAGGCAATTGGTGAGTCAGCTTGCGGGCACACCGCAGTGGCGAGACGACTTGCCGTTGGCGCGTGTCAAGCGGCCTCCTCGCCGTCTGATTGACTTTGACGAACTCTACACTGCACCCGCGTCTGGTTTCGAATCAGCCGAGCACTACTATTCCGTGGCTTCAGCAAAGCCGCACATCCCCAAAATACGAGTGCACACGGCGATTCTGGTGGCAGAAGATGATCCAATGGTCTCCAGCAAGCCATGGGATGACATTCACCTGCCGCCAAACATTACGTTGTGTATGACGCCTACTGGCGGCCATCTTGGTTTCATTGGGCGAAAGAACGTAGATCCTGATAATCGTTGGATGGACTGGCGAGTTGTTGACTGGCTGCTAGATTAGTCGAACCTCTTTCCGCTGAAATCAGCGCCCGTCCAATTTTATAAGGTTTCCACAATGCGACAGCTTGTCTTACTGTGCCTGTTTGCGCTGCCGCTGATTTCAGTCGGCGCCGCCGAACCTGTCGGTCAGAAGTACGTGTATAAGACAATCGACAGCCACGAGCTTGTTATATATGTGACGAAACCCGCAGACTGGTCAGAATCAGACACGCGGCCAGCCATCTTGTTCTTTCATGGTGGCGGATGGGTTGGCGGTTCACCAGGGCAATTCACCGAACATTCAAAATACTTTGCCTCTCGGCGAATGGTATGCTTTCAGGCTCAATACAGACTTCTTGACAAGCAGGGCAACGAGCCTCCAACGGTCTGTATTCGTGACGCTCGGTCGGCCATGAGATGGGTTCGATCGCGGGCGAATGAATTTGGAATCGATCCCAACCGAATTGCTTCGGCGGGAGGATCTGCCGGCGGACATCTTGCAGCAACGTTAGGAACCATTAACTCGCATGATGAACCGGGCGAAGACCTGGGAATCAACGTGCGTTCCAATGCGATGATCCTGTTCAACCCTGTTTTCGACAACGGTCCAGGTGGATGGGGTACGAAGCGGGTTGGCGATCGTTACCCGGAGTTCTCGCCCGCTCACAATATCACGGCAGCGGCGCCGCCCACGATCGTCTTTCTTGGCGATCGCGATAGTCTGGTATCGGTGGCGACGCTAAACGAGTTTCAGGCGAAAATGAAAACAGCTGGTAGTCGTTGTGACACGCTTGTTTTTCCGGGGATGCCGCATGGTTTTTTCAACCATGGAAAGTATGAAAACAAGCCGTACGTTGAAACGGTGATCGCGGCCGATCGGTTCCTGACCTCGCTAAAATGGCTGACAGGCGCGCCAACGCTGCAGTCAGCAGGCGTGTCTTCGCCGAAACCAGAAGATTCCGAAACGGCGAAATAACGTGCCTCACATAGCGGTAGTTTTCGAGTTCTCCACGCTCAACGGTGGAGAACGCTCGATGTTAGCGGTGATGAAGGCGTTGATCGGGAATTCAACATTCCGGTTTTCAGCGATAGCTCCCACAGATGGCGATCTGGCGGATGAACTGCGTCGACTTGAAATTCCTTTGAATGCGTTTGCGACGCGAGATGATTCCGGGAAGAAACTTCCGGCGTCAGTGCTACACGAAAACCTGGCTAATCGGATACTGGCCATCCAGCCGGATATACTTCATAGCAACAGTCTTTCGATGTCGCGGCTGATTGGCCAGTTGCCGGCCTCAGCGTGCAGGGGTGTGCGGCGGACCGGCCATCTCAGAGACATTATTAAGTTAAACAAAACAGTTGTCTGCGATCTCAATGCCAACGATCGATTGGTAGCCGTGTCTGCGGCGACAAAGCAATTTCATGTCGCCCAGGGCCTGAATTCGGACCGTTGCGCGGTCATTTATAACGGCGTTGATCTGCAGCTGTTTTGTCCTCGCGCGGGTTGTGATCCTTCGGTTGTCTCGACTTCGCAGTTGCCGGTTCGTTCAAAGGTGGTGCTATGCGCGGGGCAGATTTGTCTCAGGAAGGGGCAGCTTGTACTTGCCCAGGCGGTCTGCCAGTTGTTGCAAAAGCGTGACGATATTTATCTGATGGTCGTTGGAGAACGTCATTCTGCCAAGCTCGAAAGTATTCAGTATGAAGCGGCAATTCAGACGCAGTTTGATACAGCTAACCGGGCCAGCCATCTGCACATGCTCGGGTATCGATCAGATATGCATGTGCTGATGAATGCTGCTGACATGCTGGTGCATGCAAGTCATCAGGAACCATTTGGAAGAACGCTGTTGGAGGCAGCCGCCAGTGGTCTGCCGATCATTGCAACAAATGTCGGTGGCACATCGGAGTTACTTCGTCACGAACAGGATGCCATTCTTGTTGAGCCTGATCAGCCGGAACAGCTAAGTGCGGCGATGGTCAGGATGATCGATCAGCCGCAGCTTGCCGGGACATTGGCTGAGTCTGCACGTGATCGAGTTGAGCAAATGTTTTCGATCGAGCGGGCAGCTCAGGAACTGGCCGAATTCTGGAACGACGTCGCCAGCGAGTAGCCCGCATTCTTTTCCCGGTGAATGCCCGCCGTTGTTCAGTTTGTGGAGTTGTCGGACGGGTTGCCCAGACAGTAGAGGTAATCCTGACGATTCGGACCAGTGCCAGCCGCAACTCGAGCGAAAATCTGTTTGTTGCAGATGGCCAGTGAAGCGAATGATTCTGTGCCCAGCTGGTTTCTGGCAATCTGTTTGAAGCCGTTCGGATCGGCCTCAAATACCCACGTCGTGCCAGCTTCGTTGGTCGCGTAAATCAGGTTTCCGACAAGTACGGGCGACGCGCTGATGGAACCGTTCAGTCGTTGTCGCCAGTTCATTTTCCCCGTCTTCAAGTCGCGACACATCGCGATTCCATCATCGTTAACGCAGTACAGCTGTTCGCCCGCCACAAGCATCGACTGTTCGTAGCACTTCACATTGTCTTCCCAGACTCTGGTGCCGGTTGTTGCGTCGACACAGATCGTTTGTCGCGATGGATAACCGCCGCTGGCGAACACCAGGTTTTCGTGCCACACCACGGAACCGCAGGTGGCCTCAGCGGTTCCCAGACAGCTCCAGATTTCATCGCCAGTCATCGGGTCGTACGAAGCCACGCGGTCATCGCCACTGATCAGCAACTGTGTGCGGCCATTGATGTCTGCGGCAATCACAGGCGAATAGGTATCAACGTTGTTGCGTGCTTTACGCCACACGATGTCACCGGTTTCTCGATGCACGGCGGCGATAAAACCGCCGCCTCGATTATCGGCGGCAAAGACTACCAGCGAACCGACAATGCACGGTGATGGAGCAAAACCGAACTTCGAACCAAAGTAGCCAAGGTTCTGCTGCCACAGAATGTCACCGTCCAGGCTCAGGCAGCTGGCGGTGATGTGTTCGCTGTTAAGAAATCCGACAAAGACAGCGTGCCCATCGCAGGCAACAGAGCCATTGGCATGACTGCTTTTGGGATGCATTTCGCTGCGAGACGCGAATCCTCCGGAATGCACTTTTGTGTTCCAAAGCTGTGCTCCGGTGGCTCGGTCAAGGCAGACAACCAGTTGTACGGCGGTCGCTTCATCAGCCGTGTTCAGGTAAATGCGATCGCCTACAATACACGGTGTGCCATGGCCGCGCCCGGAGATTTTTGCCTTCCAGACAACGTTTTCGGTTTCGCTCCAGGCGGTCGGTGCAGATTCACAGACAGCGACGTTGTCTTGTTGGATTCCACGCCACCACGGCCAGTCGCCGCTGTTGATGGAAATCGGAGCAGCTTCAGCAAGATTTGTGGTGGCAGTGATCTCGGCGACCGGTCGAGATGGCGCACGTCCACAGCCGACCGGGATTGTAGATGCGCAAAGAACAACGATTAGAAGAATTCGGCGGCCATCCATAGCGACAACGAGTTCTTATTATTCAAGGCCATTCAGGAAGTTGCGAAGGTCAGATTCCATGTTGTCATCTTCGACTTTCGCAGTAATTGAATCTTCGATGGGCTGCGTCGATTTGTCCCTGGTAACCTTGATGCTGAGCAGTTTTTCAAGAGCATCGCTTGTAGCGGCCACTGTATCGGGCTGAAATTTTTCGGCGATTGGCAGCAATCCATCTGAATCAAGGTCGCAGTGCAGTTGAAGGATATCTTCCTTGCCAAACAAATTTGAAGTGCCTGGGTCCGGAGAAACGTAGTCTGCTGTTGGCTCATCACCCTTCGCCGAAAGGCCTGCGTGTTCGATGGCGAAATTCATCGCCGAATCGTCTGAAGCGGGTCGCCCGGAACTGGAACTTGTTGCCGCAAAGTTTACGGGGCCCGAGGAGGCGATGTTGCTGTGTTCAGCTTCAATGCGTTCATCGCCGATGTTGACGTGCAGTATTTCGCCGGCCGTCACTTCGGATAGAACACGAGTTACAAACTTTACCGGTCCAACGGCAAGGATGGCACCGTCTTCAAGTTCGTAACGCTGTCCCGAACTAATTCGAGTTCCATTTAGAAACGTACCGTTGCTGCTGTCGAGATCGGAAACGAAAGCTCCGTCAGTCCCGATTCTCAGGAAGCAGTGACGACGGCTAACCTGAGGTGCAGATAGTCGCAGATTGCAGTCAGCCCCTCGTCCAATCACAATGTCGTGACGAATCGTCACCTTCTTGATGTTGGAGGGTTGATCCTGCAGTTCCAAAACGACTTTCATTGATGCAATCTCCGGGGTGGCTGCTGTGCATGGTGACTCAGCAAGAAGAAAATCTTTATGGACGCCGGGCCGAGGAAAATTGCCCCGAACACTGGTTTACGAACAGCTTCCACAAATACAAGGTGCCAAAACCGTTATTAAGCTGCAACCCGGATGTTTCAAAAACACACTTTTTACAGGGATTCCGTTGACCATCGGACAGGATCACCCGTGTTTCTAGCCCTAAACCGTGCAGAGTTATATCGAATAACCGCAGCGGCTCTGCTTTTATCGTCAAATCGCTCAGCACGACTTCGGGCGGAATCTCGGGGATGCCGCGAAACACATGGTTCCCTGGTCGGTCGAGTGTTAGAATCCATAGGTTTGTAAACAATTGGGCCGCATCGCGAAGAAATGCCGTGACTGTTGACTGGGAAGCTTTTACTGACAAGACCGTTGAATCGGCCGAGGTGCGTCTGTTGGGCATGTCGGACACGGCGTCTGTGCTTGCGCTGCAAAAACTAATGGTTCATGAAGTTCGCCAGCAAAACCGTGTCAGTGCGGCCGTGCTGATTTGTGAACATCCACCGTCGATTACCATTGGCCGAGAATCCAGTTTGATGGATCTGCCGGTTGATCAGCGAGAACTCGAATCCCGCTGTCTGAAAACCTTCCGTGTGAATCGCTGCGGCGGAACTTTTTTTCATCAGCCAGGACAGTTGGCGATTTATGTGGTTGTCTCGCTTTCTGAATGCAGTTTTGGCGAGAACGAACTTCGTTGGCGTTTACAGGACGCGATCGTCGATACGTGCAAAGACTCCCAGGTTATTGCCAGTCGTCGGGAAGGTGATCCGAATGGAGTCTGGGGACGCCATGGACTGATTTGCGAAATCGGAATCGGCGTCGACAAAGGCGTGACCAGTTTCGGGGCGTTTCTGAATGTTAGCTGCGGATTGGACGACGCCAGACAGTTTGGTCGCGGTCTCCGAGGCGACCGGATTTCTTCTATGAATGCTGAACGTGTTAGACCATCAATCATGCCGCAGGTGCGTTCTGCATTGATCCAGTTTTTGTGCGAAAAAATCGGTTACCCCGAGTATCATGTGCATACCGGTCACCCATTCCTGACGAGAACTAGTCAAAGAGTTCGACTTTCTAAAGAGAGCGAAGAGGACTAAAGTCCGAGCAGTGTTTTAAGACCTTATCTCAACATGTTTCGCGCCGTTGTTGCGGCGTTATCTAAAAATATTATGACCAATCTACCAATCATCGAACTGTCGACCGATCCTCCAAAGCGACGTCTGCCGAAATGGCTCAAGCGGCCATTACCTCATGCGGGCATGGCGTATACGGACGATGTGATTTCTGACCTGAAACTGGAAACAGTTTGCGAAAGCGCTAAGTGTCCGAATCGTTCTGAATGCTGGAGTCAGCAGACGGCCACGTTCATGATTGGCGGTAACGTTTGTACTCGACCATGCGGGTTTTGTTCTGTTCCAAAGGGCAAGACAACGGCTCTCGAGCTAGACGAACCTCAACGCGTTGCGGAAGCCGCCGAGCGACTTGGACTGAAGTACGTTGTTATCACGTCTGTGACTCGCGACGACCTACCGGACGGAGGCGCAGAACACTGGTACGAAACGGTGCTTGCCGTTCGCAATCGAACGGGCGCCGAAGTTGAAGTGCTGACACCGGATTTCATGGGTAACAAAGCGGCCATTAGTCGAGTTATCGAATCGCGGCCGAACGTCTTTAATCACAACACTGAAACAGTGCCTCGGTTGTATCATCGTGTTCGCCGTAACGCCGATTACCAGCGGACTTTGGATCTGCTGAAGCAAGTCAAGGCAGAAGCGCCGGATATACCCACCAAGAGTGGCCTGATGCTCGGTCTTGGCGAAACTCGTGACGAGTTAATGGATGTCTGTGCGGATCTGCGAGCAGTCGGCTGCGATATCATCACGCTGGGGCAGTATCTTCAACCGACGCCCGAACATCTTCCTGTTGATCGCTTCGTGCCTCCTGAAGAGTTTGATGAAATTGGCGACCTGTGTCGTAAGCTTGGTTTCCGAATGGTCGCCAGCGGCCCATTCGTTCGCAGCAGCTATCACGCGGGCGAAATGACTCAGCACATGGATTCTGGAACTCAACCGATCATGATGAATTCGTAATGAGGCTGGTCGGTTCCCCTGATTGCTTTCCTCTCAACGTCTCACGACGCCTGAAAAAGTCGCCTCTGTGAAGATTCTTGCTGTCGATACATCCGGCTACGAGGGCTCTATTGCCATCGCCGAAGACCGTCACGTGATAGAAGAACGATTTCTTCCCGCAGAAGGTCGACGACATGCCCAAACACTGGTGTCCGAGGTCGATTTGCTGTTGAAGGCGTTGAAACTGACACCGTCTGAAATCGACTGCGTCGCGGTCAGCATTGGCCCCGGCAGTTTCACCGGTCTGCGAGTCGGCGTGGTATTCGCCAAAACTTATGCCTGGGCGAACAATGCCCGGCTTGTTGCAGTCGACACTTTACGAGCGATCGCACAACAGGCAGGCAGCAGTCACGAAACCGTTACGGTTATCAGTGACGCTCAGCGACGCGAGGTATTCCTTAACGATTATGGCTGGGACGAACGGCTTCAATCGCGAGTTTCCATTGGCGATGTCAGAATAGAGTCCGTGGAATCCATCACGCTGGATGCTGCGACATCTGCACGGCACTGGACCGGGCCGGGGCTTGCGAAGTTTCGCGTTGAGTTTCCCCATGCTGAGCTGTTGGCTCGTGAGGCAGTCTGGAATCCGACAGCTTCCAGCATTGCTGACGTTGGCAGTCTGATGATTGCAGACAACGAATTCGCGGACATCTACTCGCTGGAACCGCTCTATATCCGCCGCAGCTATGCCGAAGAAAAAGTCGCAAAGGGCTGAGCCACAGCGTTGCCCGATAACGTCAACTTCATGGTTCGATCGTCAAACAGCGCCACGAGAAACGGCCGGCCCGCGTCGCTTTAGGGCCACCGAGATTTGCTGCATTGTTCCTTCGCTTAGCGTCACGGACATTGCGTTTGCTGTTTCGCGAATCTGCCAGTCTCGCTTCGCTCCGCATAGCGCAGATGTTATGCCTGGCTGAGCAATTGTCCAGGCCACAACCAGCTGTGCGACGGTGAGCTGGTGTTCGGCCGCAATCAATTTCAGATCGTCAAGGAAGTCCTGATTCTTCTGCCATTCTTCCCCCTGAAACATCGGATACTTGGCTCGTCCGTCAGCGGGGGCGAATTTGTGGTCGCGAGACAGTTTGCCAGCCAGCAGCCCCTTCATCAATGGCCAGTAAACGCACAAAGAAACCTGGTTGGCTCGACACCAGGGAGCAATGTCCTGTTGGATTTCCTGCTGCAGCATATTAAAGTGCGGCTGGACGGCTGAGAGTGGACAGACTTGATGAAACTCTTTCAGCTGAGTCAACGTAAAGTTTGAGGCACCGGCAGAAAGAACCTTCCCCGCCTGGATCAGTTCTGCGATCGCTCCGGCCGTTTCAGAGATCGCGACTTTGGGATCCGGTGCGTGAACGTAGTATAATTCGATTCGGTCCGTCTGTAGTCGCTGCAGTGATTCGTCGCACTCTCGATGAATCGTTTCGGGACGGCCGTCATAGTCCTGCCCTGTGCCAACACGATGCAGTCCGCCCTTTGTCGCAATCACCACATCGTCACGCCGATCGTGAACGACCTCACCAATCATTTGCTCGCTTTCGCCTTCAATGCCATAGGCATAGGCCGTGTCTAGAAAATTGATGCCGCTGTCGATTGCTGCGTGAATCGTCTTTAGGCTTTCTTCGCGAACGGCATCCAGTGTTGTCATGCCGGTAATTGGCCAGCAGCCCATGGCAACCGCAGAAACGCGAATATTCGTTTGGCCAAGTTGTCGCAGTTTCATCTTGTGTGTTCTTTATTGTGCTTGCCGGGGTCTTGAAGTCGAAAACCTGAGTGCCGTATCGGCTAATATCGGACAAGGTCGCTGTTGGTCGACAACCCCAGCGCCGCCACATGTTCGGATGCACGGTCGACCATCATCTTGAGTTCGCTTTGCAGAGCCATAAACTGCCAGCCTTCCGAAATTCGCTTCTGCACTTCGGCGACGGATTGAGTATGGATGCCCACAGGTGTGCCGCACTTTTTGCCAATGGACAGAATTGTTTGCAGCATCGCTTCGAACTCATCAGGCGCCGGATCGCTGCCGTCAGCCGATTTCATTTGCCAGAACAAATCGTTCGGACCCACAAAAATCGCGTCGACTCCGGGTAAGCTGTAGATCTCCTCGGCGTTGGCCACACCTTCCGGAGATTCTGTTTGCAGGATGACAAGAATGTTGTCGTTGGCGTGCTGATAGTATTCACCCGCTGTTGCCTGAAAGTTCAACGCCGGAATTGTAGCCCCGATGGATCGATTGCCGACCGGAGGATACTTTGCCGCTGCGATTGCCAGTTTGGCTTCTTCAACCGTGTTAACCATTGGAACAATGATTCCCATCGCGCCACCGTCCAGCACGCGTTTGATCAAATCGTGGTCGCCACGAGGTACGCGGGCCAACGGCACACATCCTGAATCTGCAATAGCGGCGAACATCAATGAAGCGGTTTGCCAATCAATCGGTGAGTGCTCAAGGTCGACAGTCAGCCACGGAAAACCGACGCGAGCCATCAGGCGTGCCGTAAACACATCGCCAAATGACAACCATGTACCGACCTGAGGCTGTCCAGTCGCAAGCGCCGTCTTCACGGGGTTTTGTTTCATTGTTTGCCGCCTGAGCTTAAAAAAATGTCTGTTTACCGGAATTTCTGCTGCGCAACGATACAAAAAACCTGCCGTTGACGCACGGCACCGATTTTTGCGACACCTAATCGCGTCCGTTGGGTTTAGAATCAGGCAAAGCTGGTAATTCGCCGTTGAAGTTCTATCGGGAAGTGCATTCCATGAACACAACTTTATTGATCACTGTGATGTTCGCTCAAGCGGCTGATGCACAGGCAATCAGTCAATTGTTTGATGCGTTGGATAAAGATGGAAATGGGCGAGTAACTGCGTCAGAAATTTCTGATGCTCAACGTCCCTATTTCCAGCGTGCTCTGCGAGTTTCCGACCATAACGAAGATGGCGCACTGTCTCAGGAAGAACTGCTGATCGCAGTCAAAGACCCAACGCGAGTTGCAGTTTCCCCGGCGTCGAGATTCGGGTCGGCCGCCCAGCCGGGCTTTAATCCTGCATCACTTGACCGCAACAAGGATGGTTTCATTTCCCAAGATGAAGTACCAACTCAATTGCTAAGTCGATTCAAGCAGGCACTGGATCGCGGTCAGGGACGAATTTCTCTGGAAGCATTCAATGCCTATCGAAACGGAGCACAGCCGCCCGCTGCGAAAACCGCTGCGAAAACCGCGGCAGACCGGATGCAGAAGGAAGAGGCTAAAGTGAAGCCGCCGGAAGTTCGTCCTGGTGCTCGCATGGGATCTATGATGGATAAGAAAAAGATGAGCGGTCGACCGGCGGTGGGCTCACCGGATAGTTTCTTCGAACGGCTTGATGAAAACAAAGATGGCCGCCTGACCGGGACCGAGATCCCTCAGCGACATCGACAGGCTGTCCGCAGGTTTGACCGCAATAGTGACCAGGCGATAAGTAAGGCTGAGTTTGCTGAAGTTATGTCGTCGATGCGGGGCGGTTCAAATAACTAAGTCGAGCATTTCAGTATTGCCGGACAAGACTTCGTTTGTAAACCGGTTTGAGTTGAGTCAGCAAACGGCTGCAGCGTTCGCGCTCAAATGAACTACACTCGACCGCCTCGACGTTTCAGCGTATCGACCAGAACGGCAATTAGTACCACAGCGCCGAGCACAATTTGTTGGTCGTATGCTCCGACGTTCATCAAATTCATGCCGTTTTTTATGACGGCAATGATGAATGCTCCGATCAAAGTGCCGAAGATTTTTCCTTCGCCCCCCATCAAAGAAGTGCCACCCACGACAACGGCAGCAATGACATCCAGTTCGTACATCAAGCCCAGCTTTGGGTCACCCGTTCCCAGCTTTGATGACTGCACAATGCCTCCCAGTCCGGCCAGGGCTCCGCACAGAGTGTACACCGTTAGCGTCACTGGCTTGACAGCCACGCCGGACAGTCTTGCTGCCTCCGCGTTGCCACCTACAGAATACACGTAGCGGCCGAAGATCGTTGATGACATCACAAAATGAGCGATGCCATACAGCACAATCATCAGGATTACAGGATTCGGCAGTCCCACAGTTGTGCCACCACCTATCCATTTGAACGATTCCGGGACCAGTGAAATGGATTCGCCAACTGAGACCCGAAGTGCCAGTCCTTTAGCCATCATCATCATGGCCAGAGTCGCGATGAACGGCGGAATACCAAATCGAGTCACCATCGCGCCATTGAACAGGCCCAGCAGTGCGCACACACTAATTCCGGCAAGGCAGCCAGCCAGCATCATTGCCACTGAAGCATCTTTTCCTCCGCCGAAATCCCGAATGACCAATGCCGCCGTTACAGAGGCCAGTGCCACCAGAGACCCAACGCTGAGATCGATGCCGGCTGTAATAATCACCATTGTCATGCCGATCGCGATCATGGCATAAATGGCCGTTTGATTGGCGACACTCAGCAGATTGTCAAGCTTTGCAAATGTAGGCCACGTGTACGGAGTTGGACTGACGCATTTGTTGCTGCCGACGCTTTCAAAGCGATCGTAAATTGTCCACGAGGCCGTGTCGCCGGTGGCAGCGATGGCGTCGATTTGTTTGCCGTCGTTCAGTACTTTTTCGATCGCTCGGCGAGCATCAATGGGTTTTCCTGTGACGGTGCCGGCCACAGTTGCGCCGGCTGTCTGCAGTGCTGCCGTGGCTCCTCGGACAAACGCTTCGTCAACCGGTGTTGACTCAGTTACAATCATCACAGACGCCGCTGAGCCCTGTTCGGCGATGATCCGTTCGGCAACGATTTTTCCGGCTTCGGCGCCCGCGGGATTCTGCTGCTGCAACGTCAGCGCGCTAAGCAGTATCACCAGCAGCAGCAGGACAAACACCATGCCGTAGTCGTTGATCAGTGTTGTCACAAAGCGTGATTTTTGCCGTTTAGATTTCATGGTCCTGTATCTTCATGTGTCGTCAGGTTTTCAGTGGCAAGGTCAGGTGCGAAGTCAGCCGATTGCCAGTTCCATAATCTGTTCCTGAGTCACAGAAGCGACATCACTGATTTCCCCGGTGACTCGCCCCTCGTGCATCACCAGTATGCGGTCGCTCATGCCGATCACTTCAGGCAGTTCCGAACTGATCATGATGATCGCCTTACCACTGGCGGCAAGTTTGTTAATCAATTGATAGATTTCGTGTTTGGTACCCACATCGATACCGCGAGTCGGTTCGTCAAAGATCAGAACTTCTGCATTTTGCTGTAGCCACTTTGCCAGCACGACTTTTTGCTGGTTGCCGCCCGAAAGATTCTTCGCCAGCTGTTCCTGATGCGGAATACGTATGCTGAGCAAATCGACGTAGCCTGAGAATGCTTCCTGTTCTTTAGCTTTATTCAAGACACCGCACTGCGCCATTTCCTTGAGGTTCGGCAATCCAAAGTTTTCGCGCACACTGCGACACAACACCAGCCCCTGAGTTTTGCGGTCTTCGGTTAGCAGGCAGATACCTGCCTTGATGGCATCTCGCGGCGAACGAATCTGCAACGTCCTGCCGTCAAGCGAAATATCGCCCGCTTCACGTCTGTCCGCGCCAAAGATCAGCCGCACGGTTTCTGTACGGCCCGCTCCCATCAGGCCGGTCAGCCCAAGGACTTCACCACGCCGCACATCGAAGCTGACATTTCTGACCGCGGTTCCTCGTGAAAGCCCACAGACAGATAACCGCACATCGCCAATTTCTGCCGCCTGCTTTGGGAATTCGTTTTCAATCGACCGACCGACCATCATCTCAATCATCTTCTGACGCGTCATTTCCGAAGCCGGCGCATCGCCAACATATTTGCCGTCACGCAATACCGTGATTGTGTTGGCGATTTCGAAAATCTCGTCCAGTCGATGACTGATATAGATGATGCCGATGTCTTGCTTCTGCAGGTCTCGAATAATGGCGAACAGCTTTTCAACTTCCTGAGGTGTCAGCGCTGCCGAAGGTTCGTCCATCACCAGAATCCGCACATCCTGCGAAAGTGCTTTTGCAATTTCCACCAGTTGTTGTTGTGCCACGGACAGTTGGCGGCAGGGTATGTCCAGCGGAATTTCAACACCGAGGCTTTGAAACAATTCGGTCGCTCGCGCACGTTCTGCCGTTTTGGCGACCAGCAGCCCCGATGTTTCACGTCCCAGAAAAATGTTCTCCGACGCCGTGAGTGCCGGAATCAGGTTGAATTCCTGATAGATCACGCCAATGCCCGCTTCCATGGCCGCCATCGGGCTGGACAGGTTGACGGGTTTGCCATCAATGCAGATCGTTCCGGCATCAGGCTGATGAGCACCGCCGAGCGTTTTTATCAGCGTGCTTTTGCCGGCGCCGTTTTCACCCATCAATGCCAGCACTTCGCCTCTGTGTAGTTTCAACGAAACTCCAGACAGCGCACGCACACCGGGAAACGACTTTTCGATTCCCGACATTTCAAGCAATGGCGATGTGTCGGATGCAGTGACCATGATTGTAGTGCCAGCTGAGTTATCGGCGGTGAAACCAGCAAAGGTCTGAGTTACTCAGCGTTCTTCGATTGCAGTTCCGGATCCTTTTCGGCGTCGGCTTTGTAGTAAAGAGCAGATGGGATCAAAATTTCTTTTGGCACCTCGTCGCCGTTGAAGTAATTCATAATCATTTCAACGGTCTTCTTACCCATCTGATCAGGAAACTGAATTGGATCGCACAAAATCTTTCCTTCCAGAATGGCTTCTTTGCCAGCTGGAGCCCCGTCAAAACCAATGATGGTGACCTGATCCTGCTTGCCCGCTTCTTCGAGTGCTGTACGAGCACCCAAAGCTGATGGATCATTGATGGCGAACACGGCAGAAAGGTCGCCGTTGCCAACGATCGCGTCTTTGGTCACCGAGTAACCTGCATCACGAGCCCCTTTACCGTTTAGCGTCGCTACGACTTCGATGTTCGCCGCGCCGTCTTTGGCGTTATGAGCATCAACGATTTCGTGAAATCCTTTGGTGCGAAGCTGGCAGGATTCCACATCGGGATAGTCCACAATCAGAACCTTGCCGCCTGATTCCCCCAACAGCTTTACCATGGCTTCGCCGGCCAGTCGTCCGCCCTGCAGATTGTCTGTGGCGATGTGGCATTCGACAACTCCTTCGTCGCCATCGTATTTGATGTCGTTTGTGAATACCGGAATTCCTGCGTCATTAGCTTTTTTGATCGCCTGACCAATAGACTTTGAATCACACGGATTCAAAACAATCGCTTTTACGCCTTTGATAATGAAGTCGTCAATCTGGTCAGACTGCTTCTTCACGTCCTGATCGCCCGAAACCACCACTACATCATAGCCGTGCTTTGCGGCTTCTTCTGTCAGGTTTTCAGCGATGACTTTGAAGAACGGATTGGTCAGCGTTAAAGCACTAAAGCCAATAGTTCCTTTGGAATCAACAATGGATGATGTTTCAGTTTCCGAAGCTGAGCCTGGTTTGGCTTCGGTTGCTGTATTGTTCGTCTTCGAATCAGAGCAGCCTGCGGTAAACAAAACCAGAAGCGAACATACGCAGAAGCATGATCGAGAAAACGTCATGTGAGGTACTCCAATTGGATGCTGTCGCCCGAAGACGCAGTAAATGGAAGAAGAACAATCGCCCGGGAAATCAGACGGCTGAATTTACAGCACGCCTTAACCAACAGGGTATCGGGAATGCCGTTTCTTGTCCCGGAAGTTGCACAGATGTCGTCGGGAAAACGAAAAGTCACACGAATACCATCCCGTCACCAGCGATCCTATACTGCAACGAACGGTGTTGAAGTGTTTGGCCGTCATGCTCACCGAATGCTGCTGATCACGATGTTTTCAGATAGATACGGCCTGCGTTGTTCTGCCAAAACTTTAACTGCTGGCCCACGTGCTATGCCGTGAATTCAAAGGAAATCTGTCTCTGGTTTTATATTGCCGCATGGCGTAAACGACTCGTAAAGGGCCGTGCCAGCGGTAGCTGGGTTGGCTGGAAATGTCTTTGCGTGAACCGTCGATCGCTACATCGATCCGCGGCGTTTTTCACCGAAAGGCGAGCCGGCTATGACTCGCAGTCGCCGCAGTCGGTAGCCTTGCCCAACCCCATCAGACGTGAAAGACACTTCCACCGTCGCTAATAAAATCGATCGTCTTGTAGGCCTGCAAGGTGGTTGCACAGTGATCCGCGTCGAACGCTGTGATTACAAACCTGCATTCGTCCGGCTTGTGGCGAATGCAGCCATCTGGTTGATGATCTGTTCCTGATTAATTGCGAATGACGACGGTTGATCCTTCGCTCAGCAATTGGAAGACTTCGTCGATGTCTCCGTCAGCCATGTGAATGCAGCCTCGAGAAACAGCTTTTCCGATGGAGTCCGGGTCGATGGTGCCATGGATTCCGATGTGGTCGCCGAGTCCCAGCCAATACTCACCAAGTGGGTTTGCGGGATCGTCAGCAGCCACCACGCCACCGGCTGGATCGTACCATTCCGGGTTTTGCAGTTTGTTCTTAACCGTGAATTCGCCGACCGGCGTGCGTTTGTCCTGGCCGACGCCAATTTTGTAGTGATGCACGTACCAGCCGTGAGCATGAATGGTCAGCTGAAATTGGTTCAGATCCACGACGGCGCCGAACGGGCCTTTCAATACTTTCAACTTCCTGCCAGCCTGTAGTGTTTTTGGAGTCACGCCGTTAAGGTTCGCCAGATATTGCCACGGCACATCGTATTGCTGAGCGATGCCCTGCAGCGTTTCGCCAAATTCGACCGTGTATGGTTCAGCAAAATGCGTGTTGGAATTGGCATAAATTTCCACGGCCGTTTCTTGTAGTCGCTGATTGATGTAAGACCGCAGTTCCGGCTTCTTCCAGTACAACCGTGATAAAGCAGCATGCGCTTCCAGGATTTTACCGGCTTCCATCCATTGATCAACTTCGCGCAGATGAGCGGCGACGTCGGCTGGAAGAACGGCAGCGGCAGGTTCAAAGTGTACGTCTGCCGGTTGAGTTCGCTCAAACGAAACCTGTTGAACACTATTCGCAGTTGCTGCGGTATTGGCAGCAGTATCTGCCGTGGTCATGTTTGAGAACTCAGGAAGCGAACCTTCAATTGGTTCTGACTGAGCAGCAATGGCCGATAGCAGAGGATCATCCAGAGCACCTTCGAACTGCGGCGTGCTGGCTGGTTGGCCGATTGTGTTTTCGGTGACGTCCGGCGATCCCAGCATGGCGATGAAGTCTGCTTCGCCAAGGGATGGGTCGGTGATGTCGAAATCCAGATTACCCGTCGCTACCGGATCAAGGACCGGCATCAGGTCGAACAACCAAACAGAAAACGAAGCACCCGCCAGCATCATCAACGCGAGTTTGCGATTGTTGCGCTTCCTGGGCTTTTTGTTAATGAATGGGTCCATTCCGTTGATCTCCATTTCGTCGACAACATCATCCTTGCGTCCGCCACGCCGTCTGTTGACGGCAATCCATTTCGGGCGGAAATTCGCTTTAGCATGCGGATTCTGTCAAACTCGGAAAAACAGAGCTATGCGAATCTGCCAGACAGAGCGAATCGCCGCTTCTGTCCGGGGTGATTTGCTGTATACACTTCGCCCGCTTCCACTTGGAACGAGCCCAATTTACCCCAAAAACCGCCCAGAAACGTGCGGCGACTGCAGTTTTAGGCACCGCAAATGACCGATCGAGATATTCAGGCGTCAGAAAATGTTCGACAAACTGTGGCCCAGGCCATCATCAGCGGAGTGGAATCGCTGCTCGAAGATGCTCAGGTTGCCACGAAACCACTGGAAATCGATCCTTATCGATCACGTCTATTCGAACTGTTCGTAACGGCCGATGGTGCAAATCTGATCGGTGATGAACGTACTTCGCAACTAAAGACAGCGGTTGTCGCAGACGAAGATGAAACGGATCTTTCCGCTGACGGATTGTGCCGTTCGCTGGCTCGACGTTGGGGATTGGACATGGCGGCCCGCGATTCAGCCGCCTCGCAGACCAAATTGCCGCCTGAACAGTTGGAACGCATGCGGCTGTTGTGGTCCATCATGCGAATGTGGATGGAGTGGAGTTATGCCTGGTGTCGCTGGGCGGAATTCCACAAGCCCGTCGAAGAATCTGAAGAAGAAGACGAATAGTCCAGTTCATAAATCCCGTCAGTGGCTCCGCCCCGCTGGCGGGATTTTGCGATTCCAGCAAGCCCAGTCGCAGCCTGACTTTCTAATCTGTTCCACCAACTGTTGTTTCGTATTTAACTCCATCCGGAACAGGCACCGGAACAGGCACGGGAACAGCCACCGTTGTGCCGAATTCGCCTTCCGTTTTGGTAATGGAATCCACGGCCACAAACGCCGTAAAGGAACTCATCAGGTTGTAGGCCAGCGCGGTTTCCAGAACGGACGTTTTGATTTCGTCGGCCGCTGTCGGTGACCGAGTAGCATCATTCATCAGATCTTTAATTTTCAGGCGAGCCCAAACGGCGGCCACGCCGGCATGACTTTTCGACGCATCATGTTTGTCCAATGTCACAGCAAACGATGCCGGCTCCATGGCGACTCGACCGTTTACCTTGACCATGTCAGGCGTACCTTTAAAGCGACCCGTTACAACAACCGGGCGTCCGACAATCAGATCCGGAAGTCGTTGAGGATAAACGTCGGCGACATCCATACCACTCCAGTCAATCTGCAGGTCTGTCATTGCGGGATGGCTGATGCGCTGATTGAATCGATCCATGATTTCCACGGCATCATCATTCAGGCTCAGGTACGCCACGGCTCCTCGACCCAGCAGGGCCATGCGATCCATCAGCATGCGGTTGGGCGAACTGCCGACTCCGAAACTGAAGATGCGAGACTCGCCCAGCTTTTCGTGGATGGCGTTTAGGATCTGCTGTTCGTTGCCGATGTAGCCGTCAGTCATGAAGGAAACCAGGCGGAAGCGACCTTCATCATGCGGAAAATCGAGAGCCGCTTTGATGCCTTCAATCATCTGAGTTCCGCCGGTGCCGTTAAGCGAAACGAGATATTCCAGGCCTATGCGAATGTTGTCTTCAGTGGCGATAAGTGGCTCTGCGCCCAATCGAGATGCTTTGTTTGAAAACCGAATGATCTGGAATGTGTCTCGCGGAGTCAGCGATTGCAAAGCGTGTCGAATCGCATTCTTTGCCTGTTCCATCGGTTTCCCCTTCATGCTGCCGGAGCAGTCCAGCAGAAATACCATTTCCATGGCGCTGCGCTGCAGCTGAGTCAGTTCGGCAGGCGGATACAGCATCATTGTGAAGTACTTGCCCTGCTGATCTTCGCGAGTCAGCAGTGCTGTTTTAATTTGATAGCCGGCAACTTTGTACCTCAGCACGAAGTCTTTATTCGGGATCGAATCTTTGGGAGAAAGCGTGATGGTGCGCTGAGATTCGCTGGTCCGTTGTTCTTCCATCACATGATTCACACAATGAATGTCTTCAATGTCGACTCCGGCGCTGATGTTCAGCGAGACAGAAACATCGTGGCCGCTGCGTTCATTTGGAGCAAGATACTGCACTTCGGTTGATTGTCCGCTGGTGCCGTGTTCGTTTCTGGCAACCGCTCCGACGCCATCGGCTGTTGCCGGAGGATTGAATCGGGGACCGACAACCATGGGGAAAACGAATTCATAGGAACCGTCATCGTATTGCAGAGTGTTGAAATAGCGGATGTTGATATCGATCTGTTTACCCGGTTCGATGTTGGCGACCTTCTGGGTGAAGATGTTGGCTCGTTCCTGAGTCATCAATGCGGCAACGTGCCCTTGAGCCCGAGCCGCCGCGTAGATCTGTTCGGCTTTTTCTCGTTCACGAATGATGCCTCGGATTTTGCGGTCGCCGACAGTCATTACGAATTCATTGACGGCGGCGTTTTGAGGTAACGGGAATACATAGACGGCTTCAATCTTTGAATCGTACGGGTTATGAAACTGCTGCTTGACGTTGACCGTCGCGATGTAACCATCGATGCTGCCTTCCACTGAAGTGTGCTTCAATGGCACAGGAACGGCCTGAATCTGATTAGGCAGCGTGGCCATGAGTGCTCCACAACCGGGCGTATCAGGATGCGGTTGCTGTTGACCGTCAACGGCTTTCGCAATAATCCAGAGTTCTTCGCCGGGTTGCAGGCCGAAAGACACTTGTTGGGCGACCGCTTGTGCATCGTCAGCAAGCAGGCCTTCTCGCTCCGACCCACTGTCTTTCGATTCATTGACCCGAACGTGTTCGGTTTGTTTTGGAAACGTCAATTGTCGTGACCTGAAGCTTGGCGTCTCACCTTCAAAACCGCGCGTTGATTTCGCGAGAGGATCCGATGGCGCTGCTGTTGCGCTTGTCGGGGGACCCATGGGAGCAGCCTGTCCTGATTTGTTTGCCGTCTCTGCGGCTAATTCCCTCAATTCAGCCGGTGCAGCAGCCGCTGGCGGGCCACTCATGCCGCTTCCTCTGTTCGAAGCGGAACCGAAACCTCCGCTCGCCATTTCAGAATCGCTGACTTCTTTTGCAGCGTCTGAAGGCATGTCTTCGGATTTCAGCTGGAGTGATGACTGCGGCGGAGTCGCCTGCTCGGAAGTATCCTGAACGGCTGCATTGTCCGATGTGGCCTGTTCGCTGCTGCCACAGCCCAGACTGAACAGGCAGGCTGCAAGAAACAACGCTGGCAGAATCCGGCACTCAGCGAATTGATGGGATTTCATGGTGTCGACCTTTCGATCAGTTTCGAGTCGAATAGTTATGTTGATTTGTTTTGAAGACGGTTTTGAGTCAACGAACTGGGGTACACAGCGGAAACCGCTGGCCATCATGCTCTGGTTTTTGCGATTTCAATTCGAGCGGGAATCTTCTGACCATCTGACGTTGCCGACGCGGTCAGCTTAGTGCGGTATTGTTTCGCACCGGGCCCTTGCAACTGCACGTGAATTCGAGCAATGCGACTGCGACCGGATGGAAGCTCGTTACCCGTGTTGAACGCTGCCAGAATAACTCGATTGTTGTTCATCGCTTTGGGGTCATAGTAGGGAGGATCTTCGAAGGCAGCGTGTTCACCACCTTCAATGCCCACAATTTCTACTCCGTCTGATTCGCTTACCAGTTCAAACTGGTAAGCCGCCAGACTATTCGTGCCGGAATCCACAAACACGTCAATGGCCTCAAAACGAATAGCATTCTGGTCAATATCATCAGGGCCATCCAATTGCGTGACTCTGGAGTTCGTGTTCGTGGTTTCTGGCTGACGTTCATCCTGAGCACACACAAACGCGACTACACAAACGTCAAATACGACCAGCAGCAACCATGCCAATGGCAGGCGGCGGTGCCTTTGATGAGTGCTGGTTGTTATGTGATCTGCAACGTGCATGTTGTGTTGCCCTTTCTGTTTTGCGGATTGTCTGTTCACCGCCGTTGTGTTTTGCAGATGCTTGACTGTCACAGCATCACAGCATTCATGGCGATCAAATTGATGTCGCTGTGATCGGTCGTTCCATCATCGTTCTGATCCCAGCGAGCGGATTGGTCGTCGCCGGATTCCACTGTTCGAGCTAATGCAAATGCATCCAGAATGTCGACTTGGCCGTTCTGATCCACGTCGCCCATTACGAAGTCGCCTGCCGTTTCGTTGATAGTCGCTGCATCGTTCATGGCGATTGAAGTCGGTGATCGAGCGGGTTGCTGCGGTTCCATTGGCATCAATGCAAGCAGCAACACGGCCGCGGCAAGTGTTCCGGTGGACCACGCCACCCAGGCGAAGTTGCGTTGCCGAAGCTTTTCGCTGGCTGGCCTCCTGATCTTGTTTAGATGAGCCACTGCATCGGCGAGAACCATGTCGTCGATCGATTTTGGGACGTTTTGCGGTGGGCCATTTTGTCGACGCAGCGCAGCCACAACTTCATGCGGCAGTTGGTTTTCAGTCGATTTTGGTGTGTCGGGATTATTCATTGGGGGTACCTCCGCGTGATGAAGTTTGTTGGGTCCGAAATTCGTTCAAAGTTTCTTCAGGGAATCGCTAAAAGGCTGAGTTGGCACGCAGAATCACTTTGGGAATTCGGTGAGCCATTGTTCTAAGAGCCCAAAACGCGAGCGAGTTTCCGGCGAGAGCGAGGCTCACTCTTTGGGAAGTTGTGGTAGTGAAATGTCGCGTCTTGAAAACAGACTCGCCGTAGCAGAGCACAGCAATAGAAAGCAGGATTTCGGAATACGGCGACACTTTCGGCAGACTAAGCAGATCGCAATCCTGTCAACTTACGAGTCGTGTTCAGCCCGCAGTATGTTATTGCTCGCGAGGCCGCTTCAACTGCCAGAACGCCACTCGCTGATTTTTACTCGGCCGCGTTTTTGCAAACGCCTGACAGTTGATAACCTGTGTGAAAGAGACCGATACGGAATGTTCGCAAACTCGTACCCTTAGCAAGCTGTTCTGGATGTCAGCGTCTGCCGACAATTCAACTGATCTTCAACTCGTGGATGCCATTAATGATGGCGATCAGGATGCGTTTACCGTGCTGTACTACCGTCACAAAGACTGGGTGGTTAATCTGGCGTTTCGGTTTACAGGTAATCACGACGACGCACTTGACGTGATGCAGGAAACCTTTGCCTATCTGGTTCGCAAGTTTCCTGGTTTCGAACTGACGGCTCAGATGACCACGTTTCTGTATCCGGCTGTCCGAAATCTTTCGATCGCGGCTCGAAAAAAACGACAGCGTGCGACCAGCAGCGACGAGAACCTTGATCTGTTTCCGGAAGCCGCCGCTGAAGAAGTAACCGACTGCAGTGAGTTGTCCGAAGTGCTGACTACACTTTCTGACGCTCACCGAGAAATTCTGTTAATGCGATTCGTCGATGATATGACTCAACCGGAAATCGCCAGCGCGTTGGAACTGCCGCTGGGAACCGTGAAGTCTCGTTTGCATCACGCCGTGCAGGCTGTGAAGAATTCGCCAGCGATCGCAGCGTTTCTGGCCGGCGACTAAGTTGTATCAGGAAGCATTGCATCGCGTGGAATCGGGCAATCGCTGTTCTGAATGAAGTATGAACCGTCAATTGGTTCGAGTAGAAATTATCTGATTCGTCTTAAAGCTCGCGATTTTGCCGCCGTCGTTTTGCTGTGGCGGCGATGTCGAGAACTGCCTGTGTGGCCGCTTCTTGACGGATTGAGGCTAGAAGTTGGCGTGCGGCCGCCGTCTTTTCAGACAGCCATTCGCCGGCTGCCTCGGTCGCGACAAGCCTCGCACTGCGTTCTGAGGCCAGCGAATCGAGCGCTGCTTGAAACAGGCGAATGTAAAGATATTCGCGAATGGCAACGGCCGCCAGATGATCGGGCGTGACGTATGTCGATGCTTTCGTTTCAGGGTTGGAGTTTGGTACGTCAATTAGCAGAAGGCGGATACACGTGGGTGTGAATTCTCCAACGCCGCCAAACCTTGCAAACACGAGATTGAGAGTGCCGAATTCTCCGCCGAGATAGTCAATCAGTAAGTCTTCCCCCAGACGGAGCAGTAATTCAGTCAGGTCGGAAACACTTGTTGGCGCAGTGTATTCTCGATCTACACTGATGCCTGATTTCTTGAATGTCGAAACCGGACGAAATCCCACGCAGTAAAGCCTGTGAGCGGCAAGGCGTTGATGATGTTCAAGTCTCGCCGCGGCAGCCTGCGAATAGTATCCACCGCAAAGGCCAAGGTCCGCAGCGATTAGCAATATGGCATTACCCGTTGCTTCTGATTGGTGCAAACCCGTGGCCGCGAGTGCCTGTTCGATGCCGTCGCGATAGGCATGTGCGGCGGGCAGCGCTGTTCTGGCCGAGCGGAAATGAAGAGCCGACAGAGACTTCATGGCGCCGATTGCTTCGGAAAGAGTTTCCAGTGAATGCAGGCGTCGTCGTAGCGAATGTTCGCGTTTCATTTACTCGTATCCGCCGATTTTCCAATCACGCAGGTCGCGCGAGATGCTTTCCAGCCTTCTGGTAATTCACCATCTGTCGATGGCAGACATCACGTCGGCCGCTTCTGATCGTGCTCGTTGCCGAACGCGCGAAACGTTTGCGGTGGCGGTGTCGGTGTCGGTGTCGGTTGCCAGGTCCATGCCGTCCAGCCAGTCCTCGCTGGTGGCAGCAAGTAACGGCACTTGATCAGCCGTGCTGCCATGATCGAATCGCGGTTGACGCAGAAGCTCCCGCATAATGCGACCTCGCCCGGTCGCTGATTCCGTTCGCAGCGAGCCGTATCCAGATGGCATACGTATCAGAAGGAATCAGCACGCAGTTTGTTGTACCGACAATTGGTCCGGGAAACTCCGGAAATTCCCAGTGCTGATTTTGCCACGGACCGACATCGTGACCGGCCCGATCAGCATGCTTCCGGAGTTCCGGATAACTGTGAGTCGGCAGCATTTCTCCGTGGGTATAAATGTTTACGCCGTGTTCTGCAGATTGTTCCAGTAGCTTTTTCAAGTCTACCATGTCGTGGCCGGTGACCAAAATTCCTGGACCCGCTTTGGTGTCTTCGTAAACGACATTGGGTTCCGGAGTTCCCAGTTTTTCTGTATGCCCTTCGTCCCGCATCTGCATCACGCGAATGTTCTGTCGACCGCATTCCAACACCAGTTCAAACAGGCTTTCCATGTAAAAGTTGGCGTTGGTTACGGTGGCGAAGAGTGCTTCTTCAATGAATGCGCTGACGTTGTCGTCAGTCTTACCACGCCGTCGAGCGTGGTTTGCATATGCGGCCATGCCCTTTAAACCGTACAGAAGAATTTCCTGCAGCGATTGCCTGTCTGGATCTTTGCCGCGATGCGCGTTCTTGGGCGTCTGGAAAGCACGGTAAAACATTTGTGTCCAACGGCTGATTGTTTGGGATGCTCAGTGTGTAAGGGTCCCGCGTTTCCCCGTTTGTTAAATGCTCATCGAGTAATGCGGTTCTGACGTTGACGCTTCGACATTAAGCCTGTTAGCCCCCTTGCAAAACCACGCCCGACTTTCCGTCGGGCGTGGTAAATACGGGAATCGCTTTTCCGATGGTGCGCCGGACGGTAAGCTGAGCCTCGCCCCTGATTACCTCGCCTGCCTTTGAGACGATCGCGATGATGCCGACTCGAACCCCCGTTGTTTCGTTGCGTACCGGACTATTGACCGCCGTTGTGCTGACGCTGTTTGTTTTTCAAACGGGTCCCGTGATGGCGGATGAGGCTCTACAAGTGGAACAGCAATATTCCAGCGTTGTCCCTTTGATGCAGCAGTTCTGTCTGGATTGCCATTCGACAGCCGATGCTCAGGGCGAACTGGATCTTGAGCGATTCCAAGCGCTGGAAGACATGCGGGCTGATGTGAAGCCTTGGCAGCATGTTGTCGACATGCTGGAGAATGGCGAAATGCCGCCCGAAGATGCTCCACAGCCGACGGACGAACAACGGAAACAGCTTCTCAACTGGGTGCACAAGTTTCTGAATACTGAAGCGATTCGAAACGCAGGGGATCCGGGTCCCGTTGTCCTGCGCCGTCTTAATAATTCCGAATACACATATACGATTCAGGACTTAACGGGCGTTCCGCTGGAACCGACAAAGCAGTTTCCCGTCGATAGTGCAGCCGGCGAAGGCTTCACAAACGTTGGCGACGTTCTGGTGATGTCTCCGTCAATGGTGCAGAAATATCTGGATTCTGGCAAAGATGTGGCGGCTCATGCGGTGTTGCTGCCGGACGGAATTCGTTTTGCAGACTCGTCGACTCGCCGAGACTGGAGCAACAGCATCGTGGAAGAAATTCGCCAGTTGTATGCTCAGGGAACCAGTGGCGCGAGTCACACAGAACAGCTGAATCAATGGTCCGGCGATCCAACTTCGTCAACTGCCAATGATGGTCGAGTCGATCTGCTGCCTTACGTGACTGCGTTAATTCAGCATGGCGAAAAGCTGATGGACACGGAAACCGCGAAAAGCATTTCGCAGGAAAAGCGTATTAGTGCCAAGTACATTCAGGCTTTGGCCACAGCGGTTTTTACGAATCCCGATTCGGCTCTACTAAACGATGTTCGTCGAAGAATGGCAAGTGCCACCCCGGAAAACGCCGCGTCGATTGTGGACGTCATTAAAGCGTGGCAGGGACGATTGTGGAAGTTTAATACGGTTGGCCATTTGGGACTTGTGATTCCATGGCAGCAGGCCGTGTCGCCGATCGAATCGACTCAGCACCTGCAGTTTCCTGTCACGACACAGGATGTAAAAACTGCTTCTGTGTTTCTGGCAGCTAGCACTGTGATTGCAGATGGCGACAGTTTTGTTGTCTGGAAGAACGCTCGAATCGAGCGAAACAGCGGACTCACTCCGATCATGCTTCGAGACATCAAAGCAGTCTCCGCCGTGTGGCCGGATTTCAAACACAGCTTGTTGAGCAAATTCACGACGTATCTTGCTGTAATTAAGGAACTGCGAAGCAGAGATCAAGCCACAGATACAGCCGTACTCGCAGCAAAGCATTCAATCGACCCGGTGATTCTGCAGTCGCTACTGAACTGGCTGGGAATTGGTTCGTGGACGGAACCGGAAATTGCGGAATATCTAAACCTACCGCTGGTGCGCTCCGGTTCAGAATTTGTAAATGGCTGGGGGTTGCAGGGGGCAGACGCTCTTAGCATCGTGGCGAATTCGTCAGACAACCAGGTGCAGATTCCGGGCGACATGCGTGCTCATCGAATCGCCACGCATCCTCGACCGGAACGGTTCTCTGCAGTCGGCTGGAAGTCGCCTTTCAGCGGGGAAGTGTCAATTGCTCCCTTTGTTCATCATTCTCATGGAGCGTGCGGCAATGGCGTCGCCTGGAAAGTCGAACTGCGTCGCGGTGCTGAACAACGAATTCTAATGAGCGGCGTACTCGACAGGACGGCCAGGACAGACGTACCGCCGTTGACAGCGTTCGATGTCCATAAAAACGATCTCATTTCTTTGATCATCGATCCTCGCGACAATGACTACGTTTGCGACCTGACGGAAATTGAACTTGCCATCACGGAATCCAACGGTGAACAGCGATTGTGGTCGCTCACAAAAGACTGTGCCGACAGCATTGCGGCCGGCAATCCACATCAGGACAGTTATGGCAATCTGGGGATCTGGCATTTTTACACGGGACTGCTGGATGGACGGCCAACAGCAGAAACAATTCCTCATGGTTCGTTGATGGCGGCGTGGTTGAATGAAGCGGATGCGGCGAAAGCATTTGAAATCGCTCAGCGGATACAAACGCTGCTGACGCAACCTGCAGTGAATGGAACTTCTGCTGCCGACGCAGACATCCGACGGTTATTGCATTCGGTGAATGGACCTTTATTTTCAAAAATCGATTTTGCGGAACTCGCAAAGTCTGTCGCCGCGGACAAAATGACAGCATGCGAATTCGGCGTCGCTCCGGCGCAATTCGAGAAGACACTGGAAGGCCGTTCAATGGCTGCCACGGACCTGCCAGTTGCTGTGCCGTCTGTGTTGGAAGTAAAGTTTCCCGCGGACCTTGTGGAAGGCTGTTCGTTTGCTGTTACCGCAGAATCTGTCGGATCCGGCAGCGTGCAGGTAACTGCCGCTACTGTGGCTCCGTCGGACGGCGACGCGGTGGCTGCGGGGATTCCTGTGGTTGCATCCAGCCCTGATGCTCGCCAACGAGTCGAACAGGCGTTTGCTGATTTTCGCAACGTGTTTCCGGCAGCGCTGTGTCATGCTCGAATCGTTCCGGTGGATGAGGTCGTTACATTACTGCTGTATCATCGCGAAGATGAGCACCTGTCGCGATTGATGTTAAGTGACGCTCAGTCGGCCAGGCTGGACCAACTGTGGAACGAATTACGTTTTGTCAGTCAGGACGCTCTGCGGCTGGAAGTGGCGTTGGAACAGATTCTTGAATTTTCAACTCAGGACGCGGACCCCAGTCGCTTTGACCCCGTGCTAAAGCCCATCGCCGATGGTGCGGTCGCCTTTCGTCAGTGGCAACTGGATACAGAAGACACGCATCTGAATGCAGTGCTGGAATTTGCAAATCGAGCTTATCGGCGCGACATGACTGAACCGGAAGCTAGCTCGCTGCGAAAACTGTACGTTGAACTGCGAGCCGATGATCTTGACCATGAAGAATCCGTTCATCTGTTGATTGCGAAAGTTCTGTCGTCGCCCACTTTTCTGTATCGCCACGAACAACCGGGTTCCGGTGCTTCGGCCGCGTCAGTGTCGGCGAATGAGCTCGCGAATCGATTGAGCTATTTTCTCTGGGCGTCTCAACCGGATGCCGAACTTCGCGCGGTGGCAGCGGATGACTCTTTGCGGCAACCCGAAGTTCTTCTGCAGCAAACGCGTCGTATGCTGACTGCAGAGAAGGCTCGGCGTATGGCCATTGAATTCGGTTGTCAGTGGCTGCATATCCGCGACTTCGATCAGCACGACGAAAAGAACGAATCCGTCTTTCCTGAATTTGCGGACCTTCGTGGCGACATGTATGAAGAGTCTATTCGCTGTTGGGAAGATTTAATTCGCAACGATGGATCCGTTCTGCAGTTGATCGATGCCGATCACACGTTTGTGAATTCTCGCCTGGCAAAGTACTACGGCATAGATGTTGCGACAACCGCAGGCTGGCACCGTATTGATGGAGTACGCAGTCAACATCGGGGAGGAATTCTGACTCAGGCCAGTCTGTTATCTAAGCAGTCCGGAGCATCACGCACGAGTCCAATTTTGCGTGGCACGTGGATTTCTGAAACACTGCTTGGTGAACGACTGCCGCGACCACCCAAGGGTGTGCCCGTGCTGCCTGATGAAGTTCCGGCTGGTCTAAGCGAACGTCAGTTGACGGAACGGCACACTTCGGATCCGGCCTGTGCAAAGTGCCATCTGCGAATCGATCCTTATGGTTTTGCGCTGGAAGGCTTTGACGCGATTGGCCGGTTTAGAACAACAGACAAAGACAACAACAAAATCGACACAGAAACTCAGTTGCCCGATGGGACGTTGTTGGCGGGGCTCGACGGACTGAAACAGTACTTGCTAACGACACGTCGAGAAGACTTTGTCCATCAGTTCTGTCGCAAGTTGCTGGGGTATTCACTGGGTCGGTCCGTGCAATTGTCGGACGAACCATTGATCAATGAAATGCAGCTTCAATTGAAGAAAAACGACTATCGCTTGTTAACAGCAGTCGAGACAATCGTAGCAAGTCAACAGTTCCAGATGATTCGAGGACGCGAGCAATGATGAATTTGAATGTTGCCAGACGGACGTTTCTTTACGGTGCTGGTGTGTCGATGGCGTTGCCATGGCTGGAATCGATGCCAACCTGGGCACAAGATGGTTCGTCCGCACTGGCAGATGGTCAGGCTCCCAAACGCTTTGGTGTTTTGTTTGCCGGCAACGGTTTCCACAAAGACCATTGGTGGGCGAAAGGATCCGGCAAAGACATGGAACTAGGCCGAGTTCTGGAACCTCTGGCTCATCACCGAGAACAAATCACCTTCATCAAAGGTCTGTACAACGCACAGGCTTTGAAGGGCAATATTCACAGTTCGATGACCGGCAATCTGCTTTCCGGAGCACCATTGGAATCCGGCGGAGGTATCCGCAGCGGAACCAGTGTGGATCAATTGCTGGCTCAGACGTTTGGGCACAGAACCAAAGTGCCAAGTCTTGTGTTGGGTTGCGAAAAAGCGAATCCGTCTGTGCACAAGAATTATTCGATGCTTTACAGTTCACACATTTCGTGGAACTCGCCCACCACGCCGACGCCACTTGAAGTCTACCCGTCGCTGGCCTTTGATCGTCTGTTCAAAGATACCGTCAATAAAGGTGACCAAAGCGTATTGGACGCAGTTCTGGCCGATGCCACAGACATTCGCCGCAAGATCAGCGGACGCGATCAGCAGAAGCTTGATGAATATTTGAACTCGGTTCGCGAAGTTGAACAACGAATTGAACAGGCTGGCCAGCGCGGCGAATTACAGGGCTGGCGACCGACGCTGATCGAACCGAATATTCCCCGGCCAGCCGATGGTTATCCTCAGGATGTCGGCGAACACATGAAACTGATGTGCGATATTCTGGTTTTGGCGTTTCAGACAGATACAACCAGGTTCTGCACGTTGAAGCTGAACAACGACCATTCCTCGCTGCGGTTTTCTAATCTTGGAATCGACTACATGATTCATCATCTGCTGTCGCACCAGGAATCAGATGACTGGCTGACCGTGAATCAGTTCTTCGCCAGGCAACTGGCTTACATCGCAGACAAGCTGGCCGCAATTCAGGAAGGCGAACGATCTGTGCTGGATAACACCGTTCTGATGTTCTGCAGCAGCATGCTGACGGGAAGCCACATCGCGACTCAGTTGCCTGTCGTTTTGATAGGCGGCAAAGGCATCATGGAAACGGGGCGAACTCTGGACTACCTTGATAAACCAAATCGCAAGATGTGCAGCCTGTATCTGTCATTGATGGACAAATTCGACCTCACCGTCGACAGCTTCGGCGATTCAACAGAGCGTTTGGCCGAGATCTAATTTCCTCGGACTGTCAGGAAAGAACATTGCCAAACTGCGCAGGCGTGTTGCGACGTGCAAGACGCAGTTAAAAAAATCGACGTGTCGCACTTGCCGAACTCCAGTCACTGGTCCGCCGCAATTGTCGGGGTACCGCCCGGGCAATCGCACGTTCAAACGGCTTGAAAGGCTCGCAAAATGCCTTTGAGATTATCTAGGTTCCATCCGGCGATGAGTCGTTTGCCTCGAACGTTGTCTTTGAATGTCGTGTCGGCTTTCAAAATCGACAGCGCGAGCCGTCGAAAGACAGAAATGATTTCCGGCCCGTTGCCTTTGCGAATGCGACTGCTGTCTTCTGCAAAAGTGACATCCAGCGTGTGATGAAGTGTATTTTCGATGCTCCCGTGTTCGCGAAGATGGCGTGCGTGACGTCGC
>JBDNFN010000296.1:0-20894 GCA_041689795.1 Fuerstiella sp.
CAAATTCGGCAAGGGAAACGACACGTATGTAGACAGATCGCTTCTGAAAGTCGTCGGAATTCTAGGGATATAATCGACGTGGAGAAACCCGTGAACGGGCTGCTGCCTGCAGTTTCCGGGGAACCTGTCGACCATAGGCAAACGGTAGAACAGCGATTTCCTGGCTGGCTGCCTTGCCACCGTAGCGGATGCCGCTGCAGTGGCACTCAAAAACGCGAAAAGACTGCCCCTGTTCTGACAGGTCTCGTCGCAAACGGTTCGGCGGAATGCTACCGTGTATCTGTTCCGCGTGGCTGAAAGTCTCGGCCCCAGGAAGCTTTTTCTGCAGTTTACGGGAAGTCAACGTCTGTGCTGTTGTCTGAATCAGATTTGATGCTCATCACCGGAGCCACGGGGTTGGTGGGAAGTCATGTGGCGGAACAGGCGTGCAGCAAGGGCGTCCGGGTTCGCGCTCTTTGCCGATCCGACAGCGACACGGAGCTACTTCGTCAGTGGGGCCTTGAAGTTGTCGATGGGGACCTGAATGACGCCACCAGTTTGCAGGCCGCCTGCGCCGGGGCGACGGTTATAATCCATTGCGCGGCAAAAGTCGGAGACTGGGGGCCAACTCAGGCATACCGCCAGATCAACGTCGAAGGCACTCGATTGCTACTGGAAGCAGCCCTGGCAACCGGTAGTTTGAAACGTTGGGTGCAGATAAGTTCGCTGGGCGTTTATTCCGGTGGCGATCACTACGGCACCGACGAAACGACGCCTCCGAACACGGTCGGCATCGACGGCTATACTCTGACAAAAGTCGAATCGGAACAGTTGGTTTGTCGTTACGTCGCCGACCACCAACTTCCCGCCGTTGTTTTGCGTCCTGGTTTCATCTACGGCCCGCGTGACCGCACGGTGATGCCGCGGTTGCTCGATAAGTTGAGGTCGAAGCAGTTCGCCTATCTTGGTAACCACGACAAACTGATGAACAACACCTTTGTTGGTAATCTGTGCGAAGCCATCTGGCTGGCAATAGAAAACGATTCGGCTGTCGGCGAAGTGTTCAACATTCGCGACCCACGAGCTGTCACTAAGAAGGAATTTGTGGACACCATCTGCGACGCAGCCGGGATTGATCACCCGACTAAAGTAGTGCCGCTGCACATCGCCAAGGTTCTTTCGTGGGTGATGGAAAAAACGTGGAAACTGCTGGGCAGGCAATCGGCACCGCTGGTTAACAGTGCTCGAATTAAGTTTCTGGGCCTGAACCTGGACTTCGACATCGAAAAAGCCAACCTGAAGCTGGGCTATGATCCAAAAACGGATTTCCGAGAAGCGATGCCGAAAACCGTGAAATACTTTTTGCCCCACGACGCACGGTCGTAATCCGGTTCAAACCAAGAACAAGGTACAAAAGGTGCGGTTATTCGTAGCGAAAGTCGTCAGCACTTTCGACTTTGTCTCGTGGTTTCACCAGCCGAAACTCTACACGCGTTTCGCTACGTCATTTCGAAAAATGCTTTAATGCGGATTAAGCAGTATTCCACGGCTCCGATCGCACGCGGACCTGAGTTCAGCGTGCGACCGGAGCTTACCTATGTCACCGGCCGCAAAAACAACCCCATTTCGTCACACCCTGTGCGGTGCTCGCGCATTAGATGCGGCCTAAGATCGCAGATTTACAAGCACCCTGCGAGCAAGTAAATCCAGCCATTGCAAAATTCACGCGCGCGTTATCCTTATATTGAAGAAGTTCGCGGGAACGGCTTGGGGACCACCTCTAGCTATGTTCCGGACGTGCGCACTTCTGCCTCAGCGATTAAAGGGCCACATTGGTCGAACTCACTCGTGAAATGTGCAGTCGCCCCTTCACCCCACAGCCCACCGGGGCGGCCGGGCGTTAGGGAAGTATTAGCCAAGTGGTTCGCTGCGAGGGTAAGACCCGAGAATCTCCAGACGGTCAGCCATAGCTTGCAGTTCAAGCAATGTCTTCTTGATTTTTGGCTCAGAAACATGTCCTTCAAAATCGAGGAAGAACAGATAGCCAATTTCCGGTGATCGCAAAGGGAACGATTCAATCCACGTCAGATTCACTTTGCAGCGTTTGAACACTTCCAGAGCATCGGACAGTGAGCCAGGCTTGTGAGGAATCTGTAGCAGAATGGCCGTTCTGTCATGCCCTGTTGATTCACCGACTGAATCGCCGATGATGGCAAATCGAGTGACATTGTTGGGGTTATCTTCGATGGATTCGGCAACAATCTGAAGCGCGTATTGACTGGCCGCCTGTTCACTGGCGACCGCTGCTGCCCCTGGTTTCTCGCGGGCCAGTTGAGCGGCCGTCGAAGTGCTGGTGACTTCAATAAGCCGAGCGTGGGACATGTTTTTTGCCAGCCAGTCTCGGCACTGACTCAGGGCCTGAGGCTTGCTGTATATTTCCGTAATTTCGCTTCGGTCACATCTTGCCAGCAAATTGTGATGCACGTGAATCTGAACTTCACCGCAGATTCGAAGGGGCAGCCGAGTAAACATGTCCAGCGTATCGACAATGCGCCCGTCGGTGCTGTTTTCAATAGGCACCAGTCCGAAATCAACGTGCCCACGATTCACTTCTTCAAATACAGTGGCAATCGTGCTGACGGGGACCAGGTCTGCTGATTCGCCAAAGCGATTGATCGCAGCCAGATGGGTAAAACTGTAAGCTGGGCCAAGATAGGCAATTCGAGTATTGCGGACCCGTTGTCGCCCGGCGCTCAGCAAGGGGCGAAAAATGCACTTCAGTTCCGCAGTTGTCATCGGGCCTTGGCTGACACTTTCCAGCAATGTCCACAAGTTAATGTCGTCCTGAACATCAAACACGGCCTTGCGTGGCGAATCCGATTGAGCAATCTTTTCAAGAAACACGTCGACGCGTTCGTTCAGTAACCCGATCAGTTGCTCATCGATTCTGGTAAGTCGCTCATCGGGGCTCAGCTGAATTTCTTCGCGGCCCGAGACGGCAGCCTTCGGCTTTGGCTGAGTGGAATTTTTTTTCGCTGTTGCCGTCTTCGTAACTTTTTTTTTGACAGGCACTGCGGCTTTTTTCTTCGCCATGATTAACCTCAAGAGGGGCGTTCACAATTCATGAACGATTGTTTGTAAAGGAAGGAACGGGACCAATGGGTGGGATATAAATTCCCGTTGACACGCTTGTACAAACGCCCAAATAGGAATTCAAGCAGCGTCTTCCAACGTTGCAAAAGGTTGCCACAAACCTGGCCAGACAATAAGGGTTGATTCGTTTGATGAACCCTTTTGGATTATGAAATTGCCAAATAGGCACCCGCACCAACAGTGCCACATTGGCACCGTAGACATTCTGGTCAGGCTCAGTATTCCCTGCCAGATTGGCGACAGCTGACTACAATGGCGGCACGCTTCAACGCGTAACTGACATATTTGCAAGGAGTTACGTCTGTTTGGCGTGTTTTGGCGCGCGTTGTGCTTCAGTAAAATTCGCGGAAAGTTCCTGCCCTCGCAATTCACAAGTCTTTCTTGCAGAACAGCAAGATCAATAAATAGTCAACCAGGAGTCAGATCATGGCAGTTTCAGGTGAAAAAATTATCGGTATCGACCTTGGCACCACTAATTCAGTGGTATCAGTGATGGAAGGTGGCGAGCCCAAGGTTATCGCCAATCAGGAAGGCAGCCGCACGACTCCGAGCGTCATTGCGTTTACCGATAAGGGTGAAACACTTGTCGGCGATCCTGCGAAGCGGCAGGCCGTCACTAACCCAACTAACACGATTTATTCGATCAAGCGGTTTATGGGTCGACGTCACAGCGAAGTGAAGTCGGAAGAAAAAATCGTACCGTACAAAGTCATTGGCGGTGAAAACGATTACGTGAAGGTCAACGTAAACGGCAAAGAACACACTCCGCCTGAAATTTCAGCGTTGGTGTTGCGAAAGCTGAAAGAAGCAGCGGAAAGTTATCTTGGCCACAAGGTGAACAAGGCCGTCATTACAGTTCCCGCCTATTTTAATGATGCTCAGCGCCAAGCCACAAAGGACGCTGGTCAGATTGCCGGCTTGGAAGTTTCTCGTATTATCAACGAGCCAACGGCAGCTGCTCTGGCATACGGTCTCGACAAGAAGCATGAAGAAAAGATCGTCGTATTCGACCTTGGCGGCGGCACATTTGACGTTTCAATTCTGGAAGTCGGCGACGAACTGGTCGAAGTGCTGAGCACAAACGGCGATACCCATCTTGGTGGCGACGACTTTGATGAACTGCTGATCAACCATATTGCCGAACAGTTCAAAAAGAGTGACGGTATAGATCTTCGTAAAGACCCAATGGCTCTGCAGCGACTGCGCGAAGCAGCTGAAAAAGCTAAAAAGGAGCTTTCAACCGCTCAGGCATCCGACATCAACCTGCCGTTTATTACGGCTGATGCCAGTGGTGCCAAGCATCTTCAGATGTCAATCAGTCGTGGCGAGTTTGAACGCCTGATCGATCCATTGGTCGAACGCTGTCGTGGTCCGGTTCAGAACGCGTTGAAAGATGCCAAGCTCAAGCCCGGCGACATTGCCGAAGTTGTACTGGTGGGCGGATCGACTCGCGTGCCCAAGGTTCAGGCGCTTGTGAAAGAAATGTTCGGCAAAGAACCTCACAAGGGTGTGAATCCTGACGAAGTGGTTTCTTTGGGAGCAGCCATTCAGGGCGGAATCATTTCAGGCGATGTCAAAGACGTTGTTCTGCTGGACGTTACTCCGCTGTCTCTCGGTATTGAAACCGAAGGCGGCATCATGACGACCCTTGTCGAACGCAACACGACGATTCCAACGACAAAGTCGGAATCGTTTTCGACAGCGGCCGACAATCAACCAGCAGTTACAGTCCGAGTATTCCAGGGAGAACGCCGAATGGCCGCAGATAACCGTCTGTTGGACCAATTCGACCTCAAGGATCTCCCACCCGCTCCTCGCGGCGTTCCTCAGATTGAAGTGAAGTTCGACATTGACGTGAACGGTATCCTTAGCGTTTCAGCAAAGGACAAAGCGACCGGCAAAGAGCACAGCGTGCAGATCAAGCAATCCAGTGGTCTATCAGACGAAGAGATTGAGCGAATGCGCAAAGATGGCGAAGCTCACGCCGAAGAAGATAAGAAAAAAGAAGAACTGGCGAAGGCCCGCAATGAAGCTTCGACGCTGGTTCATCAAACCGAAAAAACTCTGAAAGAACATGAAGACAAGATGGACGATGCTTCTAAAGAAGCCATCAACACATCCTGCGAGAAAGTGAACAAGGCAGCTGAAGGTTCTGATGCTGCTGCGATCAAGACTGCCCTGGAAGAACTGGCTCAGGCTAGCCAGGCACTGTTCCAACACATGCAGTCGTCAGCTGGTGCGGGCGACGAAGGTGCTGAAACAGCCGGAGCTACCGCTAGTGGTCCCGGTGATGACGATATCATTGATGCTGACTTCGAGAAAAAAGACTAGTCGGAACTCATGGTGGCGGCCTTCGCTTTGCGAGCGGAGGACGCCGACCGCGTATTCGAATCGGGGTGCTCGACAGAATTTGATGAAGTCGGAAGTAGATCGCGGATACAGAGGCTTAGGAAATAGTGTTTGATTCAATGTTGGGCCGTCTGCGGGTTTTGAGCTCGCTATGTTTAGTGCCGGGGCGAATATCGAAATGGCCGCAGCCTTTGGGCGGCCCTGGTTGCGGGTGAGACAGAAACGATTTCACGCCATCAGATTCCCCCTCAGAGATTTTGAATAGCATGATGCTGGCACACAAAATGCACGTTTAGCATCTAGGTAAGCAAATTCCATCTCGCCAAAGAATACCAATTCTGAAAGATCCGGGCGGCGGGTATTTTCGCTGGCGTCAACTTCCAGGCGGTTGACGAAATTTGCAGAATTGATCGCTGTTTTTGAAACATACCAAACCAACTGCGCTTCCGATGTGCGCGTCGACTAATGATTAGGGGCTGATATGGCATTCAATCCGGAAAAGCTGACGGTCAAAGCAAGCCAGGCAATTCGACATGCTCAGGAACTTGCGGAAATCAGCAGCCACCGGTTTCTGCGTCCGCTGCATCTTTTGAAAGCTCTGCTGGAAGAAGACCAGGGCATCATGAAGCCTCTGCTGCAGCGAATCGGTGCGAACATTGGCCAGCTGAATTCGATGCTCGACAGCGAACTGAAACGCCTGCCGCAGTCCTCTGCAACTGCAGAATCAGTGACTGCCGGACCGGAAGCCATGAAGGTGTTGAATGCCGCCGAAAAACAATCTCGTGCGATGAGCGACGAGTACCTGTCGACGGAACACCTGTTAATCGCGTTGACTCAGATCGAAGACCAGGCCAAACGCCTGCTTGCACTGAATGCGATCTACGAAAAAGACATCCTGGAAGCACTTAAAGACGTTCGAGGAGGACAGACCGTGACAGATCAAAACCCCGAAGAAAAATACCGGGCTCTGGAAAAATACGGAGTCGACCTGGTGCAGGCGGCTCGCGATGGCAAGATCGACCCCGTGATTGGTCGCGATACGGAAATTCGTCGTGTGATTCAGGTGCTGTCTCGGCGTCGCAAAAACAACCCGGTACTTATTGGCGAACCGGGTGTGGGAAAAACGGCTATTGTCGAAGGACTCGCTCATCGCATTGTGCTGGGTGACGTTCCTCAGAATTTGAAAGACAAGAAAGTTTTCGCCCTCGATCTGGGGACTTTGATTGCCGGTGCGAAGTACCGAGGTGAATTCGAAGATCGTCTGAAGGCCGTGCTCAATGAAGTGCAGTCGGCAAATGGGCAGATCATTATGTTTATCGACGAACTCCACACCGTTGTGGGAGCCGGCAACAGCGAAGGATCGATGGACGCATCCAATCTGTTGAAGCCCGCACTGGCGCGGGGAGAATTGCATTGTGTGGGGGCAACCACGCTGGATGAATACCGCAAGTACATTGAAAAAGACCCTGCGCTGGAGCGTCGGTTTCAGCCGGTCATGGTTCAGGAACCCAACGTTGAAGATACGATTTCGATTCTGCGTGGACTGAAGGATCGCTACGAAACTCACCACGGTGTCCGCATCACGGACGATTCGATTATTGCCGCCGCCACTCTTTCGGATCGCTATATCAGCGATCGATTTCTACCGGACAAGGCGATCGACCTTATCGACGAAGCGGCCAGTCGATTGCGGATGGAAATCGATTCGATGCCCGCAGAAATCGATGAAGCGACCCGAACGCTGACTCGCATGCAGATTGAAGCAGCCGCACTTGAACGAGAAACAAGTGACGACAGTAAAGAGCGTCTAGCGGAACTGCGGCGTCAGATCGCAGAAAACGAAGAAACGACCAATCAACTGAAGGCAAAGTGGGAGGCGGAAAAAGCAGCAATTTCAGGATTGAAACCGCTGAAGGAAGAAATTGAAAAACTTAGAACGATTTCGACTCAGGCGTTTTCTCGTGCTCAGCAGACAAACAGCAACGAGGATTATCAGGAAGCGTATGAAGCCGGAGAAAAACTGAAGGTGGCCGAAGCGCGTCTTGCTGTAATGGAGCAAAAGTCGGCCGAACTCAACGACGATCCGGAAAACAGACTGCTGCGTGAAGAAGTCACAGAAGAAGACATTGCCAGAGTGGTCAGCCAGTGGACCGGCGTCCCCGTGGCTCGCATGATGCAGGGCGAACGTGAAAAGCTGCTGCGCATGGAATCCGAAATTCATAAACGCATGATCAATCAGCATGAAGCGGTGGAAGCCGTATCGAACGCTGTCCGGCGAGCTCGATCAGGAATGCAGGACCCGAATCGCCCGATCGGTTCGTTCATGTTCCTAGGCCCAACCGGCGTTGGTAAAACGGAACTGTGCAAGGCGCTCGCGGGATTTTTGTTTGATGACGAACGCAGCATGGTTCGCATTGACATGAGCGAATTTATGGAACGCCACTCGGTCGCTCGCCTGATTGGCGCTCCTCCGGGATACGTCGGCTACGAAGAAGGCGGCCGGCTAACCGAAGCAGTGCGTCGCAATCCCTACTGTGTAATTTTGCTTGATGAAGTGGAAAAGGCACATCGGGATGTTTTCAACATTTTGCTGCAGTTGCTGGACGATGGCCGCCTGACGGATAGTCAGGGACGCACGGTTAACTTCAGTAATTGCATCATCGTGATGACGTCCAACATCGGTAGTCAGACGATTATGGACCTTTCCGGCGAGGACAGGGATTCCAAAGAAATTCACAACCGCTGCATGGATGCCTTGCAGCAGCATTTTCTGCCCGAGTTCCTGAATCGCATTGATGAAGTGATCGTGTTTCATCCGCTGGGGCGAGACGAGATTCGCGAAATCGTCGACCTACAGGTGCAGCACTTAAGCAAGCAACTGGAAAACAACGGGTACAAACTGGAAATCAGCAATTCGGCAAAACAGCTGCTGGCAAACGAAGGTTACGACCCGAAATACGGAGCTCGGCCGCTAAAGCGAGTCATTCAGCAGCGACTTCAGAATGCGTTGGCAAACGAGATTCTGGCAGGAAGTTTTCCGGAAGGTTCATGTATCCACATCGATGCCAGTACCGACGGATTTATCTTTGAAGCCAAGAACTAAGGGTGGCCCGAGCGACGTGGTATCATAGGCAGCAGAGGACCGGCTTTCAGGGGAAGCCGGTCTGACCTTCGATCAACCGCTATTCGCTCACTTCGTATGGTTGCCTGGCGTTAGTGCGTCGCGGTGGATCCAGATAGTGGAAGCCCGTGTTGGGATTCGTGCGATCGAACGCAAACGCGTCCCGGTTCTGAATGAAGTGTCGCAGGTAAACAACCGGAATGGCGAAGCCGAGCCCTTCACCAAAAGTTAGCTTCATATTAATCACGCCGACAACTTCGCCTTTGGCGTTAAACAGTGGGCCACCGCTGTTACCAGGGTTGATCTGAGCGGTCGTTTGAATGTAGACAATTCCTTCCATATTTCGGCTGCGAGTGCTGACGATGCCTTCTGACACGGACCGTTCCAGCCCCAGTGGACTACCAATGGCGAAGACCATATCGCCTTCACGCTGAGAATCATCTTCCGCAACGTAGACGGGCTGGAACTTGATATCCTTCTGCTTGGGAATTTGCAGCAGTGCCAGGTCAAAGTGTGGATTCAGTGCAACAATTTTCACGTCGCGAACGGCAACACGTTCGAATTCACCCGATTCTGTGCGGTGAAAAATTGTGACAGCAATTCGCGTCTGGCCTTCCACAACGTGATAATTGGTGACGCAATAGCCTTCGTCGCTGACGACAAACCCGGAACCGAGTCCGTCGGGTGTTTGAACCAGAACAACGCCTTCTGCAAATCGAGACACCAATTCTTTGACGGTTCGAGTTGGAAGTTTGGCTGTTCTTAACAACCCGGAATCTGAAGTTGCGTTTTCTGAATCGTCCGTTGGGTTGTCTTCAATTCGCTCGGCGATTCGATCAACCGGAATTTTGACAACGTCAACGCCGATATCGACGAACAATGTATCCTGTTGTGCCTTCAACACCTGACCAACAATTTTCTGGCCGGATTTAAGGACAATCGTGTCTGCCGTGGCTGTTGACGCAATGGTACCGACCACAAACGTCAGGCCAGCAGAAGCGATGATTAGTGCTCGGTAAGCGAGCATAGCAACTGCAGGCGGGGTGACTTTGAACATGGTGTACAGTTCTTTAACGGGATAAGCACTGGCTAAGAATTGAGGCGAACGGCAGTCGAAGTTCGCTGCGGTCCATTAGTTATTTTTAAACTGCGAATGGCATTCCTGGCACGCTGTCGAGACTTTGGTTAAGGCGAGTTCGTAGGTGCCGAAATCGCCAGCATCAGCCGCATTGCGAACTTCACGAGCAGCATCGATGATTTTTTTTGCGTAGCCAACAAATTCCTGATCGTCTTCGTAGCCGTATCCGGGCAAGGTTACAACGTGAGTCATCGTACCTAAGATGGAAGCCTCGTGATTGATCATTTCTTTTTGTGATTCAAACGAACTTGCCGAACCAGCTTCGGTTTTCATTTTCTTTTGGGCGGCCGCCATCCTCATCATCACCAAACGCATTTCGGCGACATCCGCAAAGGTGTCGGTTGCGACGGGTTCTTTTAGTCCGGCCGGTTTTGATCGGTCGAGCACGCTGGCCATGCTCTCAAAAAGTCGCAGCAGGCGATCCTGATCCTTCTTCCCAAGCTGCAAAGTTTCTGCATTCATCTGTTTGGCAATATCGCGAATGTAGCCAGCGTCTTCCTTCCAGTTTACGTTGCCCGGATGTTCCATCACGATGCCGGACAGCACTGCCAGAGCTGCCGCGTTTGGGGCGACCATCAGCATCGAACGATTGTACGCCCCAACGGACTGCAGCGACTCGTTAAGAAAGTTTCTCACCGTGTTGATTTCACTGGTGATGGTTTCCATCGGCATCATTTCTTCCCAACCGGAAGCACCGGCGATAGCGACGGCAGTTGGGGGTTCCGTTGACGTCGAATCTTCCGTTGGAGCACCGTTCTGCGGCGGGACTACGCCAGTAGATGACATACCACCGGCAGCAGGTTCTGCCACGCTGTTGGCAACTCCACCAAGCGGCGTCTGGTCAGACGCGACGACGTAAGGCTGATCAAAAAAAACGTCCAGCGGAACCTGACCAAGATACTCAACACCATTCGCATCCGTCCAACGTTCGTTCTGACGGTGAGGTCGATCAGTGCTGGCAGTTGCGGTAGACGAAGGTGCATCGTTTGAAGGTGCAGCACTTCCGGACGCAGGCGTGTTGGCCTGCGGCGGTGCGTCACTGCCTCCGCAGCCAATCACAAACGCCAAACAAACGATGCCGATTCCCAGCATTCTTCCGGTGGCGGCGTTGTTCCAAAGAATCGTAGTCATGATTTTTTTCCGGTCGCTGTTCGGCGTGGCTGAATTCATTAATGCTCTGCACGAGCCCGCCGTAGAATAGCTTACATCATCCAAACGAATTGAGCCACAATCCAAAGTCAGAAACGCAGGTTCCTCATGCGTTTTACGATTTTCCAATTCAATCAGAACGATTTGTAATGCAGAACAAACGTCGATTTTCAGCTGATTCTTCGCGGTGCCACAAAATCATGCATTCCCAGCAGACTGGTGCAACGCTCAAACAGCGCCGGAATGATCGCGAATGACGGCAACCTGACAATATGCATCCGGTTCAAGTTTCTGCAGCACTCGACCCCCAGGGTGTCGCACATTTTTAGCGATTGATCCAGATTCGCGACCTTTAGAGCGATCAGCCACGAGAGAGATCAGCCACGCCGCAGCAATTCCGGCATCGGTCCCTGAGCATGACAGATGCCGGCCACCAGAGCGGCGACGGGTGCACGCAATAATCGTCGTACTTCCCAAATGACACTGCAGAACTGTGCCAACCCACGACCTGTTCATAAAACCTTCGCGTGCCTTCGCAATCGTCGATCGTCAGGTCAATCCAACCGACCGTGCCGATTTCCGGGGATGATGAATTCTGCTAATCAGACTCTTTCACCGTGTCTGGCGAATCGCCCTCGACAACAAATTCGTTAACCGCAAATCCATTATTCGCATGGTTGAACTCGTCCTGAGGTTTCCATCTTTCACTAGCCCGGGCCGCCTGAATCAAAGTTGAATACACACCAGGCGTTCGGGTGCTGGTTCCGTTTGAGTGTTGTAAAACATAAGCTTACATTAGCCGTTTTTTCGTATCTGAATCGATCGCCACAACCTACTACTCTGACTTATGGCTGCGTTTCGTCCGATGATTGCTGTGCCCAACAGCCAGATACGGGCACGTGCAAGGCAAGGATGCTTGATGGCAAACTATACCAGCACGTCCCGAATTACATGACCGTGAACGTCGGTGAGTCGTCGGTCGATACCGTTGTGGTAGTAAGTCAATCGCTCGTGATCGAGCCCCAGAATGTGCAGGATGGTCGCATGGAAATCGTAAACCGTGGCCACGTTTTCCACAGCTTTGTAACCGAATTCGTCAGTGGCTCCATAAGTGAATGGAGCTTTAACGCCAGCGCCGGCCATCCACGCCGTAAAGCCCGCCGGATTGTGATCGCGGCCGCTGGCGCCCGCCTGAAACGTCGGCATGCGACCAAACTCAGTGCACCACACCACCAGCGTATCCTTCAACAGTCCGCGCTGCTTCATGTCCTTCAATAAAGCGGCCGTTGGTTGATCCAAAACCGGACCATGCTTGGCATATTGTTCTGCCAGCACTTTGTGCCCATCCCAATTACTCACGCCTTCGCCACCGGTCTGATAAGCTCCGTTAAACACCTGTACAAAACGGACTCCTTTTTCGACAAGCCGTCGAGCAAGAATGCAGTTGCGAGCATACGCCGCCTTCAATTTATTTTCAGAATCGTCAGCTCCATACATCCTGATGGTTTCCGCTGATTCCGTCGACAGATCACTAACTTCCGGAACGCTCAACTGCATTTTTGCCGCCAGTTCGTAACTGGAAATTCTGGCCGCAAGTTCGCTATCGCCGGGAAACTGTTCCAGATGTTTTCGGTTGAGTCGTTGCAAAAATTCGCGAGTTGCTTTGTCGGTTGCAGCGTCAATTCCTTCCGGCCGTTCAAGGTTACGAAGAGGCTGCGTCGCATTGAAGTCTGTGCCCTGAAACGCTGCTGGCAGAAAACCGGGGCCCCAGTTATTAACACTGGATTGAGGTGTTCCTCGCGGATCAGGAATTGCCACGTAGGCTGGCAGATTTTGATTTCCCGTGCCTAGCGCCCACGTCGTCCATGCTCCCATACTGGGGAAGCCGTCCAGCGTAAAACCTGTTGACATGAAGTTTTCGCCCGGCCCATGAGTGTTCGTTTTTCCGGTCAGCGAATGAATGAAGCACATATCATCCGCCATGTCACCAAGCAGCGGTACAAGCTCCGAAACCATTTTTCCGCATTCGCCGCGCGGTTTAAATTCCCACGGACTCTTTGTTAGATTTCCCTGGCCGCCCTGAAACGTAATCAGAGATTCGGCACCGGGCATTGGCTGTCCGTGTCGCTTGATCAATTCGGGTTTGTAGTCGAACGTGTCAATCTGGCTGCAGGCGCCGGAGCAAAAAATCATCAACACATTTTTGGCCCGGGCCGCAAAATGCGGATCGCGTGCCGCGAACGGCTGAGAGGCGTCGATCGTTGGACGCAGCGGTGATTTCTGTTCTGCCAGAAGTCCCTGTTCGTGGAGAATGCTGGCCAGGGCAATACCACCAAGTCCGTTGGCGGTATTGATCAGGAACTTGCGGCGTGATGGAGCATTCATTTCGTCGTCTTTCAAAGTCTCATCAGATGGGGCAACTCAGCAGTTCGACAACTGCCACACCTTGTTGTCCGAACTGCCGCCGTGTTCAATAAATAAGACGCTTTATGGGATAAACACAAATTCATTCGCGTTTAACATGGCTCTAGCAAACTGCGTCCAGCCGGTCGTCTTAATAAATTCGGCAGCGACCGCAACTTCGTCAGGTTCTGCATTGCGCCCAAAGCACAGCGTGTATGATCGAGCAATTTTTTCTTCTTCAGAACCGCCTTCTGCATTCAGCCGTTCGGCAAACAGGTCGGCCTGCTGAACTAAAAAGCGGCTGTTCATCAGGTTTAACGCCTGTAACGGAGTAGTTGAACGGCTGCGTTGGGGAGTCACCTGACTGCCGTCCGGGCAATCAAAAACGCCAAATACACTATCGCGTTCCTGGCGTACCTTGGTTTGATAAACCATGCGTCGCCAATCTCCGGGGCCGTAACTTTTCTTAGGGAAATAGTGCCGCACATTTTCGAGCTCTACTTCAAACGCACTGAACCCGGGGCCACCCATTGCAGGATTCAGATTTCCCGTAGCCGCCAGAATACAGTCGCGGATACCTTCAGCCTCCAATCTGCGAGGTGGAAATCGCCACAGCAATCGTGAGGCCGCATCTGTTTGCAGCCCAGCTTTTACTGGACGACTGTCCTGCTGCCAGGTGTCGGAAAGCAGAATCAATCGGTGCATGTGCCTGATAGACCAACCGCTTTCGATGAATTCGGTGGCCAGCCAATCCAGCAGTTGCGGATGGCTGGGCTTTGTACCGTTGCCGCCGAAGTCGCTGGGAGTGTCCACGATGCCCGTTCCAAAGTGAAACTGCCACAGCCGATTTACCAGCACTCGAGCCGTAAGCGGATTTTCCTCGCTGGCAATCCACTTCGCGACTTCCAGGCGGCGCTGTTGCTCCGGCGCGTCATTCGGTAATTGCACGCCGTCCAGAGAAGCAATCGCGGCCGGAGAAACCTGTTCTCGAGGCGCACCCGGCTCTCCTCGGTAAAGTCGATGGGTGGCTCCAGGCTGACTAAATCGCCCCGCGTAAATCATCCTCGGCTGAGCCATTGCATCTCGCCGTTTTACTGTTTGCATCAACTGTTCCAGCATTGCTCGTCCGGAGTCGGCTTCTGCGTTTGCAAATGCGGCGAAGTCGTATTTAGGACCGGTCGCATTGTTCGACAGGAAGGCTTCGCGATCTGTGGAATCTGACACCGAACTCCAGTTTTTCCCATCCAAAGAAACGTCAATGCGGTAGTCGGTGACCAGTCGGTCGCCATAGCTTCCCGTTCGGTCGCGTCCCCAGACCACACTTTCAATCATCACCTTTGACGGCAGTTCGATTTGAACCCAGCCACCGGATACCGTGGATGAAATCCAGCTTTGCGGATTGCCGAAGATGCCATCGTTTATGTGTTCCAATTTGTGTAGCGGATGTACAAAATTGCCTGATGAAGAAGGTTTTGCTCCACTGCCTGCCAGAGCCAAATTCTGCTCACCGGAAAAAACCTGCAGTTCATCAATGCATGCCTGGCCACCGCTGGTCGCGTTGATTGTGAATCGCACAAACCTGGCGGAAACCGCGTCAAAGGCATCAACGTTTTGCCTGGCGTTTACCGCTTCGCGCAAACTGCGTTTGTCACTGAACTTTGAAAGACCGTTTCGCAGCGTAGCGATTTCCGCATCTAACGCTGCGACTTTCGCCTGAGTCTCTTCCGAAAGTGGAAGGCCCGTTTCGCCATGGTTAACTCCGGAAAATACAGCCTGCATCGAATAATAATCGGTCTGCGCAATCGGATCGAACTTGTGATTGTGACAGCGAGCACACCCCACAGTAAGTCCCATAAATGCCGTGCTGGTGGTGTTGATAATATCGGCCAGTTCATCCTGACGTTGCATCTGCTGCAGTTCGGGATTACTGCCTTTCACTATATCTACAGGGCCAGCCACTAAAAACGAAGTACCGATGTATGCACCAACAGCGTCGCCGGCAATCTGTTCGATAATAAATTTATTGTAGGGTTTGTCGCTATTAAAAGCGTCAATCACCCAGTCTCGATATGGCCATGCATTCGGACGTTCACGATTGGTTTCATAGCCGTTCGTTTCGCCAAATCGCACCAGATCCAGCCAGTGCTGAGCCCACCGCTCGCCATAGCGAGGATTGTTTAACACATCGTCTACGAGGCGTTCCCAGGCGTTCGGATGTCCGTCCTGCATGAATGAATCAACCTGTTCGGGTGTCGGAGGCAATCCAAGCATCACCAGATACAGGCGACGGATCAATCGACGTCGTTCCGCGTGTTCCGACATCTGCAGACCTGCTGCCTGCAGCCTGGTACTGACGAAAGCATCAATTGGCTGCTGTTGCGAAATTGCTGCGGAACCGGTCGGCAGTTCAGGCTTTTTCAGCGGCTGAAACGACCAGTGACTGGAAGCTGGTTGAGCGATTTCCTGTTCCGCCGTTTTCCATTCTGCGGCATTATCGATCCAGGCCTTCAGTATGTTGATCTCGGTGTCCGGCAACGCATCAGAATCTGGTGGCATACGCTTTCCGGGATCTTTGTTTGTGATTAGTTCAATCAGATAACTTTGTTCGCTGTGTCCCGGCACGATTGCTTTCTCACCGGAATCGCCACCCTTCAGAGCACCGTTTATTGAATCCAGTCTGAGCTTCGATTCAGCTTCATCTGCCCCGTGACAGTCAAGACAATGCCGCTTCAGGATCGGCAGCACGTCCCGCTGGAATTCGACATTTTCCGCTGCCAGCGTCTGCATGCAGAACACCACTGCGAACATGTAGGCTGCACAATGGGCTAAAATATATTTCATGCCAGAATCTCCGGAATCACGTGCCCGTGAACGTCAGTAAGTCGACGTTCGATGCCGTTGTGATAATACGTTAATTTTGTGTGGTCGATACCCAGCAAATGCAGAGCAGTGGCGTGAAGGTCGTAGCAATACGCAGGCGATTCTTCGACCTTGAAGCCCAGTTCGTCGGTCGCACCGAATCCCGTTCCGCCTTTGATTCCGCCACCAGCCAGCCAGGCGGTAAATGCTCCCGCATTATGATCGCGGCCCGCCGCGCGACTTCCCTGGCCTGCCGGTTGTCGCCCGAATTCGGTCGTGCACATCACCAGAGTTTCCTCAAGCAGGCCCCGTGACTTTAAATCCTGCAACAACGCCGACGCGCCGGTATCCAGAATTCGACCCCAATGCCCATGGTCGCGGACAAGGTCTTCGTGTGAATCCCAGTTTGGGCGTATTTTCTTCGCGGTCGTATTTTCCGCACCGCAATAAATTTGCACAAATCGCACGCCACGTTCGACCAGCCTTCGAGCTAGCAGGCATTGTCGTCCAAAGGCAGAAGTCTGTTCGTCGCCAAGACCAAACGCCAGATTCGTCGCTTCCGATTCGCCACTTAGATCCGCCACTTCAGGAGCACTCAGTTGCAGCCTTGCCGCCAGTTCGTATGCGGCAAGGCGAGCTTCTAAATCGGTGTTCCCCGAATGAGCGTCGAGGTGACGCAGATTCAACTGTTGCAGCAGAGCAAGGTCGGTGCGATCGGATTTCTGATCGATTTCCGGGAAGTGTTTCGGTGGAAATAAATCGGCAATCGGCTGGCGACCTGCTGTGGTTTCCAAAGTGGTTGCCTGATGCACGGCCGGTAAAAAGCCCGACCCCCAGTTGATGATGCCACCTGGAGGAAGTCCGGCCGGATCCGGCAGCACCACAAACGCAGGTAGATTTTCGCTTTCACTTCCCAGACCATATGTGACCCACGACCCCATACTGGGAAAACCGGGCAACGTGAATCCGGTATTCATCATAAAGCAACCGGGACCATGCAGTGCAGACTTGCTATGCATCGAATAGATAAAGGCCATGTCGTCAATGCAACCTGCCAGTTTCGGAAACAGATCTGACATCCACAAACCGGATTGGCCATGTTGACGAAACTTCCAGAAGCTCGGCTGGCAGTTACCAGGCTTCGATGCAAAAAACTGCAACTGGCCATCTGGATCAAACGGCGTTCCCGCTCGCTTGATCAGTTCAGGCTTGTGATCAAACGTATCAACCTGGCTCATTCCCCCTGGACAGAAGATCTGAATAACGGCTTTCGCTTTAGCAAGGTGATGCATTCCGGCAGTCGGCAAACCACTAAGGCCTGCAGAGTTTGGACGAATTCCTGCAGCCGCTTCGCGATGCAGCATTGTCTGAGCCGCCAGCCAACCGAAACCACCAGCCGCTGCTGTCAACACGTGCCTGCGACTTGTCGCTGAAGCGACTACCGATTTTCCGGCAGTTTGAATTCTGAGTTGCGAATCAGTCCACATAAACGAACTCGTTTGCGTTAAACAGAACTCGACATAAATGCATGAGTCCCTGAGTGCTTACCAGTTGCCGCGCGGCCGTTAGCTCGTCCTTTGTGACAGGCCGAGAAAACGCCAGTCGAAATGCCAGTTCAATCTGCTGATCGACAGTTCGGGCTTCCCGTTCCAGACGTTCGGCAAAGTACTGCGACTGTCGCAGCATGAAATCATTGTTCAACAACGCGAGCGATTGCAGAGCGGTTGTCGTGACGTTGCGCTTGGGGGTGAAGTTGGCCGGATCCGCACAATCCAGCGCGGCCAGAAACTGCTGAGGCGTCGTGCGAACGATGAAGCGGTAAATGCTGCGCCGCCAGAGTTCAGGTGAATCGGCTGTCTTATAAGAATAGATCGGAGCGTACGCTTCCTCATAATCGAAGTCTTGATATCCCGGTCCGAACATATCCGAATTCAACTTGCCGCTGATGGCCAGCACGGCATCTCGAACGGCTTCCGCTTCCAGTCGTCGAGGATTCATTCGCCACAACATTCGATTGTCACTGTCGATATCTGCGGCTGAAACAGATTCCGGGGCGTTGGACGCTGTGCTGGATCGGCGATACGCCTCCGAATTAACAATCAGACGATGGATATGCTTCAGGCTCCATCCAGATTGAATTAATTCGGCGGCCAGCCAGTCCAGCAACTCGGGGTGCGAAGGTGCTTCGCCGCCGTAGCCGAAATCGCTGGGAGTTCCCACAATGCCGCGGCCAAAATGCCAATGCCAGAGTCTATTGACGATAACGCGCGCAGTCAGCGGGTTCTGACTATCCGTGATCCAGCCTGCCAGAGCCACGCGGCGTGAACTTTCTGAAGTGTTCGTGTCGCCGAAAACACGTTCCGCCTTTTTCCAGCCAAGTGTGCCGGGAGGAACGGGGCCACCCGTTGAGGATTCCGGGTCGCCTCGCACAAGTATTTTTATTTCCGGCGGGATTTCTGAGATCACTCCAAAGAAGACTGGTGGATCACCAAGTGTGGCTAATTCTTCTTCGAGCGTCTGCTTCTGCATCTTCAGTTCGACCAATTGCAATTCGACTTCCGATGACTTTTCACTGGAATGCGTGGGAAACAAAGTAGCGTCGCCGAAACTGATTTGATCGTGGCTATAACCATTACCTCCATCGGTCGAAATGAAAGTCAGAAATTGTGCTGACAGTGGAACTTCGAATTCCACGTGATCGGCGTCATTTCGGCCGATGGCACGATGAGCCTTCAGGTGGCCATCTAACAGCACTCGGTATTCAGCACTGGGCACTTCCGGCTGACCACCGTAACCGACGACCGTCGAAAAAAGAAAGACACCCGTCGGCGATTTGGCATCATCGACAGACCGCTGCCTGTCGCGAATGGCACTCAGACTAAACGTGATTCCTGCGTTGGCGTGTAGTCCCAGCAGTGAATGCCCATTCGTGTTGAAATCTGTCACTCCCAGCCTGGTTGAAAACTGGCTGGCGACCGGACCATTGCGAATCATGTCCCACGCTTTGCCGCTGTTGGTCGGCAATTCTTCAGCGAACATCTTTGATGAACTAATCTGTGTTCGACCGCCCGCCGGCACAAAAACTCCATCAATGAATTCGTAATCACATGCATGAAACTCGCCCGGCCGGACGTCGGCCAGATCTCCGAAGGAACGTTCCTGCATCTTCCCGGTTCTAGCGTCGATGCCGAGACCCTTTTTGCCGGCTCCGAAACCGGTGCCACCTCCCACAATGTCAGCAAGGTCTATACCGCGGCCCTGCAACTGGCCGATCCTGAATACAATTCCGCTGATGGCTTTGTGTAATCGTGTTTTTGTGGTCTCATAGTTTTTCTGAGCCAACGTGCTGACATCTCGGTCGCCACGTTTCAGCCCCGCGAATACAGCCGTCAGCTGGTAATATTCGCGTTGCAGAATCGGGTCGAGTTTATGGTCGTGGCAGCGAGCACAATTGACCGTCATGCCGACGGTCGATGTCATCACCTGAGTTACCATGTCATCCAGATCAAGTGCTCGAGCAGAACGCCGCAGAACGGGACTTTGAGTTTCCACCTGTCCCACAAAATCCCACGGCCCGGCTGCCAGAAAACCAGTGGCGATTACGGAATCCGCGTCATCCGGTGCCAGCACGTCTCCTGCAATTTGTTCCCGCAGAAACTGGTCATACGGCTTGTCTGCGTTGAACGACTGAATGACATAATCGCGGTATCGCCATGCATTGTCACGACGCTTGTCGCGTTCGAAACCGTGAGTGTCGGCGTAATGGGCGATGTCCAGCCAGTGCCGCGCCCATCGTTCGCCAAAATGGGGAGAAGCAAGTAGTTGGTCAACAAGATTCTCGTAAGCCTTTGGATCGTCATCACCTTCGAAAGTATCCAACACTTCGGGCGCCGGCGGCAGACCAGTCAAATCGAAGTACACTCGGCGAATCAATGCCTGACGATCCGCCCTCGGCGCCGCGGATAAGCCTTTCGCCGCAAGCGAGGAACGTACAAACGTATCGATGGCTAACGTCGACGAAGGTTCTGTCTCAGCGTTGCCTGCGCCAGTCACGCCTGCATCCACTGACACCGGCCATTGACGGGGCAGAGGCTGCAAAGACCACCAGGATGAATCGGCCTTCGATTTTTCCCGGATTACAAATTCACTGGGCCAGTTCGCTCCACCTTCAATCCAGCGTCGAAGCGTGTGGATCTGATCTGTCGAAAGCGGCCGTCCGTCCTTGGGCATACGTGCTGTGTTACCTGGCGATGAACTCACCACATCAATCAAATGACTCGCATCCGGATTGCCAGCGACCACGTATTCGTTGGTCTTCAGGTCGCTGAATGTTTCCAAAGACAGATCGCCTTTGTTACTCAGCGACGAGTGACATCGAACACAATGCTGTTCAAAAACAGGGACCACGTCGCGCGCAAAATCAACCGGCTCGTCTGCTACGACAAACGGTGTTGCGAAAACGCACAGAATTGCGAACCGGACGCTGATGGCGATGCCCATGTTGTCGGACAGTTGATCAGAAAAAGGCGGGATGATTTGCGGAGACGTCGATGGTAACGCCAATGACCGAAAAATGCCAAGGAAAGTCCATTACCGCATCTATCGGGTGCGCTCAGGGAATACGTTATTTTATGTGAGTGTTAATTTCCAGTATTGATTCCACTGTTTGCTGTACATGTTGGCGCAGAGTCCTGCCATTCGGTTGACACGTCGGACTCGCCATCGTGCTCCTGTTTGTTTGAG
>JBDNFN010000297.1:0-6278 GCA_041689795.1 Fuerstiella sp.
GCGTCCGGACCGCGTTGAACCTCGAGAAAACAAGCGGCGTCCCAAGGTTCTCAAACTGATGACGGTGGCTAGGCGGATCTACCACGCGGCGATCGCAGCGCTTGCAAAAATCCCGTAAATCCCCGTGGACAACGCCATTCCTCCCCGACACCTCTTGTGAAAACGGCGGATCCGCCCACACTTCGCTCTGCATGAGTGAGTGAATTCTTTGAGCTTCGTTCTGCGAAACGGCGACGGGCTCACTGAAGTTTACTTCACCATCAGATGCAGGAGAATACTTGACCCCCCGGGGGCGATGTCCGACTGACATTGGTCGCCACGATAACCAGACCGGCAAGCACGATCAGCCCCAGCCCAATGAGAGGTCCTTTCAGGGAAGGTCGGCGATTGTCTGTGTGGATTTCAGCCAGCTTGTTGAGATTGCTCATTGTGATTCTCCATTCGTCTACTGTGTTTGAATCATTGCGACAGGGTTTCAGTGGCATTCGCATTCTGCCTCAGCGCCCAATCGACACCTTTGGCAGAATCGGTGGACTTACGCCTTTGGTCTAATTGGCCCGGGTGAATCAGGCCGGGGTGAAGTCGGTCTAGGATCGCCCGGTCGCGGTGTTCCAGGAATATCACCTGGCTGAGGTAATCCGAGTCTTGGTACGTCGGGCTTTGGTTGTGGATGTCGATTCATCTGATAATTTCGTCGTGTGAACAGATTCATTGTGGTGTTCCTTATTGATGGTCTGATTTCTGTGAAGCGGGTCCAACCATCACGAGGACCGCAAGGTTTCAGGCATGAATGTAAAATTGCACGATGTATGCCAAAACGTATTTGATACAGTGTTTGGTGGAAGCATGCCTACTCATTGCATTCTCATCCGCCGTCGCGGTCGCTCAACCACCGGAGCTCGGTCGGCGTCAAGTTTACACCGGAGACACAGTACTGCTGTGCTCTGACGCACGCAGCAACTGTTTTGCCAGCGTCAGAAACTTCCATCGCTCTGGAATCAAATGACGATGTTGCGGAAGTGATGCCTGAGTTGTTCGCGACTACCAACTGGCGTGGCGGTCAAAACAATATCACGGCCGTTGTGGCTTGGTGAGGTCCGTTCCGCGAAATCGCACCATTGCGGACTGACTCCCGGCAACTCACTGGCCGACACTGCGATCATGATGTCGTCATAACTATCGAATCCGGCGGCCTATAAACGACCACGACGGTTGCTCATCCGTCAATTGCCCAACGCTCGCGGCGCGGGAGAGGTGGAAATGCAGTGACAACCGTTTGGCACGTCTCTTGCATTATCAAATCATTTGCCAGCACTACTGGCAAATCGACGTACCGGGCGCAGTTCGGAGCGTTAGTACACTTATCAAAGTACCCGGGGTTCCTTCATGAAACCAATAGTCGCACCTTTATTCGCTGACTATCCGACACTTCTGACTGGCTGTGAACGGTCAGCTGAGTCGCCGCCCATGTCGTCGCTACCAACGGCAATCGGGGCCAAGGACGACAATCCACAGGTCGACGTCGAGGCGACAGGTTCGCAGCCGATAGATTCCGAAAATGTCAACGCCCAAGATCTGGGACGTGAAATCGGTGACGTGATTGATGCCGTCAAGCAACTGACGCATCAGACAAAGGATGAATACGCCAGGCATCTCGACGATCGCTTGCAGAAACTCGATGCCCGAATCGTCGAACTGCGGGGATCTGCCACAGAATTGAAGGCCGATGCGAAGGCGAGACTGGAAACGCAAATCGAAACACTTCGCGAGAAGAAAGAATCTGTCGCTCAACGACTGCAAGAACTGAAATCTTCCTCAGGAGATGCGTGGCAGGAAATGCAGTCCGGGCTCAACGTAGCGTGTGACGAGCTATGAGAAAGTGTTGACAATGCAAAAAAGAATTCGAAACCGTTCATAAGTAGATGCCGCAGTGCGCGGGAAAAATAAATCCGTTCCGGGAAATACTGTTCCCCTAAAACAAAGTGATTGCCCCTATGCCTAAAGAACTTGTCTTCAATGCTCTTAACGAACAAATTAGTGCCGAATTGAAAGCTTGGTATTCATACCTTGGAATGTCTACCTGGTGCTGTAAGCAACAACTGCACGGGTGTGCACAATGGCTCCGATCACAGGCGCTGGAGGAGTCCGGGCACGCGATGAAGCTCTATGAGTTCCTAATGGATCGAAATGTGCCCGTGCGATTTCAACAGATCGAACCTGCCACAGTGGAATTTGAGACGGTCGTTTCTGTGTTTGAAGCTGCGTTACAGCAGGAACAGAATAACACGAAGCGGATCGATGATATTTTCCAACTTGCAATGGACCAACGAGCATTCGCATCGCTTGTAGAATTGCAGTGGTTCATTACCGAACAGGTGGAAGAGGAAAAATCCGCCAGAGAAAACCTGGCAAAGGTGAAAATGGTTCAGGACGACCCCGCCGCGATCCTCGAATTCGATCGCGTCCTTGGCACTCGCGACGCCGTTCTGGACACCACCACTGCCTGAATAACGGTCAACACATTTCAAAGAAAGGACTTTCCTCATGATCACTCTGAACCGCATTCTGCACCCGACCGACTTCAGCGAATCGTCTGCACAGGCGTTTGAGTATGCTCGGTCGCTCGCCAGTCGATTTGATTCGAGTCTTTACCTTTTGCACGTTTCTGAGCCAATTTCCGCGGCCATGCTGTCACCGGGAGCTGTCCCGCCGCCGAACTTCGATGAGGAACAAATATTTCAGGCGGAGCAACACCTGCAGAAAATTGATGTTGGCGACTATGTACCGTCGCAGCGAGTTCATCGTGAGGTGGTTGTCGGAACTCCCTTCTTATCGATTATCGGGTTTGCGAAAGAAAATAACACAGACTTGATCATTCTTGGCACTCATGGCCGTAGTTCGCTGAGCCAACTACTGCTGGGCAGCACAGCAGAAAAGGTCGTTCGCAAATCGCTCTGTCCGGTGCTGACTGTGCGACAGGACGGTCAGCAATTCGTGATGCCTTAGATCAATTGACGCTTTGGCGGCAAACTGGTCGCACAGACGCTCGCCGACCAGACCCGCTGAAACCTAGGCGCTGTGCAGACCTTCTGCTGTCACGAGACCTGCAACCTCAGGAATGCAGGTGCAGCTTAGAAATCACTCACCCGAACGTTCAACGACAAAGAAAGAAAAATGCCATGTTTCGCAGCGCAAACAATTTTCAAGGTTACAAACTCGAAGCAACTGACGGAGAATTCGGAACGGTCTACGACTTCCTCTTTGACGACAACGAACATGTAATCCGCTATCTGGTTGCCGATACCGGCGGCTGGCTGCCAGGCCGGCGGGTTCTCGTGTCACCGCTCGCGCTCGGCAAAGCCGACGGCCCGGCCCGGAGCGTTGCGGTGAATTTGAGCCGCGCCGCCATCGAATCCAGTCCTTCGCTGGATTCAGACCTGCCCGTCTCCAGGCGGCAGGAGCGTGACTTGGCCATATACTATGGCTGGCCTTATTACTGGAATATCGACCCGGCGCTTGGTGCGTACATCGCAACGAACAATAATCCGGCCATCGAACACAAACTGGCCGCTGAGACGGCAACAATGGATAATGATGAACATCTGCGCAGCATCAGGGAAGTAACGGGATATTACGTCGAAGCGTCCGACGGGGAGATCGGTCATATTGAGGACCTGATTATCGATACAGAGGACTGGATTGTTCGCTATGCCGTGATTGACACGAAGAACTGGTGGCCGGGGAAAAAAGTTATCGTTGGATTTCAATGGATGGAGAGCATCGACTGGTCCAGGGCAAAGATGAAATTCAATGCCTACCGTGAACAGATTCGTAACAGTCCGGAGTACGACCCCCAAATAGCCGTCAATTGTGAATACGAACAACTTCTCTACGATTTCTATGGTCGGCCTAAATACTGGTAACCAGCGACTGCAGTTGAGTACAAGAGATTCTTACAGATACGTACATCGATCAGGAAAGCATCAATCGGTAAACAACCCAAGCGACAAATTAACATCCATCGGACTTCTCATTCTTCGAGTGTCCATCGGGTTTTAGTTGTCCTGTTCCGGCCGACTAGATAGCTGCTTGACCTCAACGTTGCCTTTCGTTGGCCGAGATACATAGTCGATGTACGGGCCGGTGTACTTGCAGAACTGGCGAACGAATTTTGTAATCAACATTCGAAAGTGTTCAAACCGAAGAACCGCCTCATCCATGGCCTCCAGAAACTCGGCCCCCTTTGAATGCGAGCCGAAGTCTCCGAATTCGCACGGTTCGCACGGTTCGCGCTCACAATGGTGTTTGGCACAGCGATTGCTTTGCCAATACGTTTGATTCGTTTGCAAAGTTTGTGGCGAATTTATCAGACGAGCGTTTTGCCCAAAACGCCATGTCGATTTTTTAGAAGGAGACAGGCCATGTCCGTCGAACTGCACGAAGAAGCGGGAGGAAAGATTGTGATCCTTAATCTGAGCGGCAAGATCGCGACTGAAGACTACGAGCAATTCTGCCCGGAGGTGGAACAGGCAGTTAAGGCCCACGGCAAGGTCCGAATACTGGTCCGAATGTACGACTTCCATGGCTGGACCTTGGGGGCCGCTTTGAAAGATAAACAATTCGGCCTGGAACACTTATCGAACATCGAGCGGCTGGCCCTTGTTGGTGAAACGCGGTGGGAGGTGGGAATGGCCCTGTTCTGCAAACCATTCACCAACGCCAAGGTCCGGTACTTCGACGAGACCAAGGCCGACGAAGCGACGACGTGGATTCACGAAGGGATCGCGCAAGAGACTTAACCATAAACATGGGTGATTATGAATAACGCACCAATAATGAGGAGAAAAGACTTATGTCTGAGTTGGATGAACCCACAAGAGACGTACAGGACGGACTGAACGAAGTGCTAGAGAAACTTCGACTGACGTTCAAGAAGCTTAAACGAGGTTCCGTTTTGATGCTCATTGCAGCATTTGTAGTGCTGTGGACCTTCTGGACAGCTTGGTTTACTGTCCAGCCAGAAGAGACCGGCATCGTGCAGCGCTTCGGAAAAGTCATGCGCACCGCCAGTCCGGGCCTGCATTTCAAAATCCCGTTGGGTATTGAAACGGCCCGTATGGTGCCAACCGCCCGTGTGCTCAAAGAGGAGTTTGGCTTCAGGACCGTGGCCAGTGTGCCCGGCCAGAAAACGCGATACGAACCGGGTGATGCGTACATGGATGAGTCGTTGATGTTGACCGGCGATCTTAATGTAATCGATGTTCAGTGGATCATCCAATACCGCATCGAAGATCCGTTACTCTACCTCTTCAAAGTTCGCGATACGCCGAAAACAATCCGCGATACCACTGAGGCGGTCATGCGCCGGGCGGTCGGTAATCGACTTGGCAGCGCCGTGTTGACGACCGGACGGGTGGCGGTATCTGTCGAAGCAAAAGAGGAAATCCAGAAGATCCTGACGGGCTACGAGATCGGTGTGCGACTGGTGACCCTGGAACTTCAGGATGTCACTCCACCGGACACGGTAAAACCGGCGTTCAATGAAGTCAATGAGTCGCGTCAGGACAAGGAACAGACCATCAATATGGCTGAGGAGCAGAAAAACCGAGAGATTCCAAAGGCTCGTGGAGTGGCGACGCAGAGTATCAGCGAAGCGGAGGGATACGCCCTTGAACGCGTGAATCGGGCAAAAGGGGAGGCCGCCCGTTTTGAGTCGATTCTTACCGAGTATCTGGAAGCACCGCAGGTCACGCGCCGACGTTTGTATCTGGAGGCTATGACCGGCCTGTTGGCGGGGACAAATGGGCTTTATGTCGTTGATGAAGATCAGCAAGCCATGGTTCCCTGGCTCTCGGTGAACTCTAGTACACAGCCAGCAACCCAAGGGAATATACAACAATGAAACGCTATCTGAAAATTACGCTAATCGTCATCGCAGGGGTGCTCTTGCTAGGACTGAACAGTTCGCTGTACACGTTAGAAGAAGGCTTCCAAGCCGTTGTTGTGCAGTTCGGTAGGCCGGTGGGGGAGACGGTAACCGAGGCGGGCTTGCACGTGAAATTGCCCTTCGTACAGAAGGTTCTACGATTCGAAAAACGCCTGCTGTTCTGGGATGGCGATCCAAACCAAATTCCCACCAAGGGTCGCGAATTCATCTGGGTAGATACGACAGCGCGTTGGCGGATCTCCGACGCAAAACGATTCCTTGAAAACGTGGCCAGTGAAGAAGGTGCTCAGTCCCGCTTAAATGATATTCTCGATTCTGTGGTGCGCGATCA
>JBDNFN010000298.1:0-3693 GCA_041689795.1 Fuerstiella sp.
GCGTCCGGACCGCGTTGAACCTCGAGAAAACAAGCGGCGTCCCAAGGTTCTCAAACTGATGACGGTGGCTAGGCGGATCTACCACGCGGCGATCGCAGCGCTTGCAAAAATCCCGTAAATCCCCGTGGACAACGCCATTCAGTGCAGAGATACTTTGGCACGCTTTTGGGCGCATTGCCCAAATCACGCAGAGTTCGTGGCGATGAAGTCGTTGCCGATTTTCACGCCGCAGTCCGAGCGTTTTCAAGCCGCTCGAAGAACTTCCTGTCGAACCCCTTGATCCAGAAGCGAACACCCTTTTCGTGACGAGTGATGGCCAGCCCCAGGCTACCTCGTACCAGCAAGATAATCGCCCCAATGATGATAATGATGGCCAGAATCAACAGCACTGGCTGTTCGGAGACAGCCGCTCCGATAACCAGACCGACTCCCGGAATGATCCCCAGTATTCCTTTGATCCGGCGTTTCTTATAAAGGGAGGCCACTTCTTTGTTAACAAAATAGGTAACTTTGCATTTCTTCTGAAAAAGGATCGCCAGCAGAACTCCGCCAACCAGAAACGCCCACGGTGGAAAATGCGATAACGTGACTGTGACCGGATTCAGCTGACTTGTGCTGCCGCTCTTGATGCACACAGCTGGCAGTTGCGAACCAGTCGTCACAACAAGCTCGTCGCCTTCTCGACGATAGTCCGAATCGTCGAGAACGAATGAATCCGAAGTTGCATTTTTCTGCCATGCATCACCGGCAGTAAACGGATTTACATCGGGCGGTTTATTCCCGCGATCGTCAAAATCTTCGGCGTACCAGTTGCTCATGGCGGCCCTTTCGTGCTGCAGACTGTGTCTGGGAAGAACGGGATTGTCAAACGTCCTGAAACATTCACATTCAGACTTCGCAGCAGCGTCGTTGAATTGTGCCGTTTACAGTGAAGTCGCAAAGCTAAGTGACATAAATCGCGACCGCAGCGGCTACGCGTTTTCCGTTTTTGGGCCGTCGATTGTGCGTCGACAGTTTGCAGATTACGTGAGGTGCTGAAGTTCGACGGACAATAATCGCCCGCGTCACTTGAGACGCGTTGTGTGTTTAGGCCCGGAAACAGCGATGAATAACCGCTATTGTAGAACCTGTACGTCTTCCCAGCCCTTAAGCTTCACTTGAACCAGTTCAACGTTCAACGTGGCTCGTGTGTTCGGCGGAGCGTCATCCGGAATGTTAAAGCGTCGCCCGCCGAACATTAGATTTGTCCGATATCGCTCGTAGCCACGCACAACGTGAACTGTAAGTTCGTCGCCGATTTTGTAAGCCTTCAATCGTTCGACTAGATCGTCGAAATCCTGCAGTCGCCGTTTGTCATCTTTGAGGTAGTCATCCGGAGTAAAATCGTCCAGTTCCACAATGACAGGTTTCTGTTCAGCATCAACAGGAACAGCGGTGTCGGTCTTCTGTACGAGAGCAGTCTTTTCGGCTGGCGTTCCGTTGTCAACTTTGGCCGGTTCCTTCGGAACCGCTTCCATAGCCAGGATTAAGTCACCTCGGCTAAGTCCCGCTCGATCTGCGGTTCCGCCGGGTGAAACGTCCCCGATCAATACGCCACCTCCAGCGATCCGCGGGTCTCCAACAATACCCAGAGCAACGGGTCCACGACGGACAAGTCGAGTGTGTCCAACCTGTTCGGCCAGCCTTGCTTCCTGCTGTTCTGTCAGTGGATTTCCTTCAATTAGATATACGGTGACACCGCTGGACTGCACATTTTCAGTGCCAAACAATGCTGACAGGCGTCCAAAAATCTTTAGCCCTTCATCTCCGCCTTTCCATGCGTCGGTAAACATAATTACCAGACTTCGCGATCGTCCGCCGGGCAGACCGGGAAAGAAATTTCCCATCATTGTGCCGTCCCGAACAATGGCCCCGCATTTTTGAAGTGCCTCTTTAGCGATATCAATTCGCTTGGCCGAATGCTCCAGCAGAGCACTCTCCGCTGTGTCAGCCAGCAGCAGTCGTTCTGCCGTAACCAAAGATTCCAGAGCGTCAGACGCCGCTTTCACAGCTTCGTCTTCGTTCGACGAATAGCGGTTGTCAACTTCGGCCAGAATCCGAATCACAACCTCTGCGCTGGCTTGTTTGCCGGCGATTCCTGATAAATGACGAATTTGATCTGTGGACAAAGACTTCAGCTTTTTGGACGCCTCTGCCCGAGTTTCAAACGAAGGTGAACCTAGTTCTAACAGCAGCAATCGAAACGTCTCTGTTTCTTCCGGGGACAACTTCGACTCATCGTCGCCGGATTTATTTTCGGCCGCAGGCTGTATAGACGAGGCAGGCTGATCTGGCGGCTGAGCGGACAGTTTTGAGTCGACGAAGACTGGCACACAGCCGAAAAATACAGCTGTGAAAATTATTACAGCCAAATTTGCCGACTTGTGGCCGCGAACGAAGCGTTTTGGCCGCTGCTCTGTTGCTTCCACAAGCCAATTCCATTCACAATAATTAGTAGACTGCGCTAGTTGGCAATCCTGCTGAATAATGTTTCTCATGGCCTAATTGTCCGTCGCCTCTGGCGGAATTGCAATACATCGCTCGATGGAAAAAACAACGGAAAGCACAGTGCATTCTGTGGAGCGTGTCGCCCCTGTGGCCGATTTTTAAAAATGGGCTGCTGCAGGTTCCTATGGTTCGTCTAAAAACCGAATACCAAACGGCGTCACCCCGGCTGGGTTATTTCAGAAGTGTTATGATTGTGAGTCGTTGTGGAAGCCGTCAATAAATTTCCAACACCGCAGGTTGAAGGAGTTGTTCGTTGTCCAGCGTTTTTACATTGATCGACGATAAGCACGTCCCGCTGGCTCGCATTGTCTGGATTTCTGATCTGCCACACTTTTGTGGGCGATCAGAATGCGAAGTGGAAGGACGCTACGAAATTCGTATTGAAGCTGACGAATCAATGTTTGCTACACGAGTCGATCGTGACGCCGCCTTGGCAGCTCTCGAAACCTGGTTCGAACGCTAGCTGTTGTGCTCAGAGACTCTGCTGCCGGACATACTCTGGTGACTACGCAAAGTACGCTTTCCGTATTTGATGGTGCGTCGCTCTGTTGTTTAAAGCAGCGGCCAGAAACACGGGCCGGTGTCTGGCTTGTTGGATTCCGTTGTCGACCGATACACAGGTACGTTTGCTGCGAAAATTCAGCGTAACTCTCTCAAGGTTTAAAGCCCAGCCCTTTGAAGGTGTGGAAATGTCATTTAGGAACTGGTGTATGAGCATTGGCGGAGGTGAGAGAAGATAGCGGGCTGATCGTGATCGTGCAAATTTCTGACGAGGGGGACATGGATGTTACTCAACGACCCGCTTGAACGATTTGTCGAAGCCAGTCCCGTGAGCGTCATGATGCGCGCCGTCATTGAGAATCTGTTTCACCCCGAACGACTGGAGTGGCTGTTCGAGGAAACAGCCGTCACGCAGTATACGCGGAAGCTTCCGTTCGCCACGGTGGCCGAAGTCATGGGCGAGGTCGTGTTCAATGTTCAGCCGTCGGTCAATGCGGCTCTCGTGGAACGCAGCGGAATTCTGGCGGTTTCTGTCACAGCGTTCTATCAAAAACTCAACGGAATCGAACCTGCCGTTTCGGCTGTGCTGGTGCGAGATTCCGCCGTTCACCTGACTCCCGTTATTCGCAAACTCGGCCTGCGAAC